>CBFGXU010000033.1:0-18989 GCA_965652935.1 uncultured Nitrosomonas sp. | reverse complement strand
CCCCCAAAGATAAATTAAAAGTGGTTTGTGGGTTGTATCTGAATGAATAACCCACCAGAAGTTGACCGATATCCAAGCTGCTCCCTCCAATGGTGTTGCCATTAATTACGGAATTAAAAACGTGCCTATGAGAATATCCTATATTGAATGACGCTCGTTCATTAATGGCAAACGCCATACCAAAAGTTGAACCGACCGAATCTCCAGGATTTACGCGAATTGGATTACCCTGAACCTTTTCATGAGTACTGGCATTGAATCCATACAGAAGGTTAGCGAAAAAGATTGCTGGATCAGTTGGATAGAGGGCTGTAAGGCTCGGTTGTACACTGAAATAGCCAACCCCGGTAGGTACCTCAGTTGGGAATAATGCGCCAGGAACGCCTTGTACGTTTGCGTATTGAATATCGAAGGGACTCTTTCCTGTGGGAGCCGTTGCAGTAACATTGCCCACGAGGATAGGCATTCCACCAGATCCAGTAGTCAGTTGATAGCGGCCAGTAAACTCAATGTCACCGATATTATGTCCACTGGCACTGAAAGTTTCATCCACACCGGCACCAATACTGACTGGTCGAGAACGTTGCACGTCAGAACGATAAACATAAGGAACTCTGAGTTCAAGCTCCAATCGATCAGTGACACCAAAACGTCCCCCCATGACTCCCATTAGTGTATGTCGATCGACATTACGGACATCAATCAGACCGACGGCAATAGCAGGCAGGAAGGTAAATGCATCCAGAAATACACGGTTATTACTTATAAAATTGTATTCAACAGAAGGTTCAATAACGTATTTGCTTTTTGGCGTCAGCACACCACCCACAGCGTCGGTTAATCGGGGCATTTCTGGTGGTCTTTGTGGTTCTTTTGATTGAGGGGGTGCCTGACCAACTGGTTCGGAAGGAAGCTGACTTGGCGTTTTTTCTGATTTTTCCTTTTCTTTAGAATTTGCTGCGATACTTTGATCTTGGGTGCGATCGGGTGTTTTTGGCGGGTCTGCAGATCGGGCGACGGGTCTGGGAGTTGGCTGATTAAGTAAGGGTGGTGGCGCTGTTGTTGGAGCTGCTTTATTATTTGTTGCGACACCAGAATTTTGAGGCTGATTTAACTTATTTGACAAATCTGAAGTTTGATCTGTCAAAGAATCAAGTCGCGATTTTAGACGTTCCAGTTCTTTACCTTGCTCGGCAATTATCTGTCGTTGTCTTTCAAATTCTTTTTGTTGCTCCTTAACCAATTGCTTGTATTTTTCCAGCAATTCATTCGGATCATTTGTTTGTGCGTAACTTTCAATTGCCAGAAACATGCAGCCAATCAGAATCAGGCATTGGAAGATTAGAATACCAATCCGAAGCAATGGTGAATGGGTGTCGCTTAAACATACCTTCATTTGATTTTTATTTTCCATGAGTGTGCATTCATGAGCATTCAATATTACATGCTGAATAGATCACATACTTATATGAGAGTTATCGCCCAAAATCTATCTCTATCTGACTAATTTTGTTATCAGCATAGAGCGCTGTTGTAGATAAGTTACAGAAGATATGCCCCGACATTAAAAGGATTAGGTTCTTTATTTTTGTTTATTTTATGTAAGGCATTATGAAGTCTTAAACCTCTTCCTTTCAACAAAATAGGGCTGCTTGAAAGGAAATTGGCTATATTTTTTTGAAAATGCGTTTGACATGATTCATTGTTATTTTTGAATTTATCGATGCCTAATTTTGTATGGTCCACTGTGAATAGCTGAAGCCCGGTGGATTAAGAAAATCCCAAAAAGTAGATGATTTTGTAAAAATTTACTTGTGTATAAGCTTTACCATTTACGTTTCGAAATACTTAACACAAACCCCTTTTTATTAAATGTCCTGATATCGGATTCCTGACTTTAATAAAGTATATTGGGCATAATATGATCAGTAAAAATGCTGTTGCCATCATTTAAATTAATATTCTGTAAGTTACTTATTTCTAAATTAATTGTATTGATAGTCCTGATAACCTGATCATCCAAATTGTTCTGGATTACAGAGGCCAGCGCAGCACCACTCAGGTCCGGTGTGATATTTCCATCACCATTTTGTAATAAGTAGAAGTTATTATCAGGAAATTGAAAGTATGAGGCGAAAGTTTCTACACCATTTAAAGAAACTATTTTTTCAATACTGATATCAATAATTACTCCATTGGCTAATAAAAAGCCGCCTCTTTGTTTCTCCAATTCATTGTCAGTTGCTCTGGGCCAGCTATCAAAGGGATCACTGAAATGCTTGTCTGAGTTTAAGTTTGATAGGTCGGTTGCTGATACCTGATAGGTAAAGCCCAACATTACCCATAAGAATGCATGCTTGGTGAATTTTTGGCAAATATCTAGTTTGCATGATCCCACTTTACCTCCCTTATCTAAAATCCCAGGGGCCTGGTTGCAGCATGTTGAATGCGCCCAAACTGGATCTATCAACAGCAGCGCCTAGCGGTGCTAGGCGAGCGGCCCATTCGGTTTCATTTTGAAAATATTTTGCTGCGATGTCCTGTTTACCATGGATCAAGAACAGAATACGACCCTCCCACATTTTTTCAAACAAATCACGCGGTATGATGCTAACGCCTTTTGCTGGATCACCTACCAGAACTTGCCGCTTATTAAGCCCTTTAATAATAATGAAGTGGAGATAGCCACTATCATTAATAATAGTAATGGCAGGGGCATTCACTGTCAGTAACTGGTCCAGTTGTATTTTGAATCCATCAGATCGGTACCCTCGGCGTTCCAGATAATTTTTCATATCCAGCAATGAAAAACCCTGTTCCTTAATCTTTGCTTGGTCACCACTTTGAAACATATCAATAAATATGCTTTGTTCATCTACAGTATCTTCATAATGAAAAGTGAGAAGACTGGCCAGAGCTGCTGAACCGCAGCTAAAGTCGTATTGTTGCTTATAGACTGTTTTGAATCGGCGCTCAGCATAGCTTGTCACGGAAATTTTATAGTTTCCTGCTCCCGCTATACCGTTGAGATTGAGGGAATCAGCATAACTGTTGATTACGGGCATCACCAGTAAAACACAACATTTTGCAAAAAAATGTTTCATACCGCTTCCTCTCAATCAATCGATAAATTATCAAGGAACGATTGTCACATTTACGATCGTCGAATCTTGAATAATGACATTATTGCCAGTGTTCTGAATGACTGAGAACATCCCGCCTGCGTTGGTAAATGCCCCATTGTCGATAACATTCATTCCGGTGGCATTGTTATTTGCAGTATTGCCGGTTAAGGTTGCCTGCACATTCATGTTATTGATGGCAGTGATATCAAATCCAAATCCTTCGCGTCCACGTGCTTTCTCTAACTCATCTATCGATGCCTTATCACTTGAAAATAAAAGTAAATGATCGTCAGACTGAGCAGCACTTGTTAAGCCTGCCTGTATCGTCGAGGCAAAAACAAAGAGAAACACTATAAAGCCCTTTAAGATCGCACCCATATTACTCTCCTCAATGCGTGCTTACGTTTATCTCTCAGAGTTTGCCGGTAAGAATGAAGCTTCCTACCGGCAAGTATGATCCACTTAAAATAAGTAGATAGCTGATTCTTTATTAGCGGACGTTTACATTGCCTTGGAAAGTCACACTTTGCTGTGCCAAAGCATTGGCGCCATGATTCATAACATTCTGATTAATACCGGCAGCACCGTTGAAGGCATTTTGAAGATTATTGCTCGCTGAGCTAGCAGTATCGCTATTACGCTCTCCGCCCCACATCGCTGTTTCTACACCAGCGCCTGTAACTGCACCGCTCAGCTCGGAAGTATTTACTGCGTAGTTGCTGGTTGCATCACCTCCACCATTGGCAGCAGCAGATCCTACACCGGCAGCACTCGCACTACTGTTGTCATTGAAGCTGTTATTGATAGAACGGTTTGAATTGTCGTTGTGGCTGTTGTTGACAGAGTTGTTGGATCTGTCTGAATTGTCTGAATTGTCATTGAAGCTATTGTTGGCAGAGTTGTTAGATCTGTCAGAATTGTCAGAATTGTCGTTGTGGCTGTTAGCAGTATTGACAGAGTTGTTGGAACTGTCATTGTGGCTGGCAACAGTATTAGTGGAATTATCAGAGTTGTCAGTACTCCGGTTGTCAGAATTGTCCGAATTGTTCGTATTATCGGTATTGAAAGAATCCTCAGTAATAGAAGAAAAACGAGAAGAAAAATCGTCAGAAGAACGGAAAGAATTGTCAGAGTTGTTCGTATTGTCGACGGAAGAATGGGCTGAATTGTCATTGTTGCTGTTAGCAGTATTGACTGAATTGTCCGTATTGTCGACAGAAGTACGGGCAGAATTATCGGAATTGTTCGTATTGTCAACAGAATTGTCTGATCTGTCCGTTGCAGTTGAGAACTCATTTGCAGCTACACCTGAACCGCTTTGTCTGTTAGCAGCAATAGCTGTTTTATCTACATCCGTATCGACATGCGTGGTTCCCCGATGATTCGATGAGGCTGTAGGGTTAATGTCGCGTTCGTCGATCCTGGGGTTTGCTAAAGCAGTACCTGCTGAGATACCAAAAACGAGAGTGATAGTTGTAACGATAATTCTTTTATTAAATGAATTCATTTTATTACTCCTTTATATTATTAGCTTTAATTAACTAACAACTAACTATTTATATCTCAACCAGACCAATCAAATCTTTCGGTAAGGTTAAAAGGATTATGATCAAATAAAAAAATAGTGGAATAAGCAAATTCCTTAGTTTTATCTAAGGAATTTGCTTATAAATTGATGAGTGAATGTGGGAGGGTTAATCAGCAGTGGATTATCAACCGTATTCTCGGATGTATTTTACGGCCGGAAAATCAGCTAATGTTTCGCTCTTGCTGGTTGATGCGTTTTAGTGAATCATGCTTGAATAACATTATGACTCATTGCTAGACGAATGAGCTGTGTTGTATTTTGTATATTTAATTTGCGCATCAAATTGAGTTGATGAACACCAACCGTTTTAGGACTGATAGTCAGTGTGTCTGCAATTTGCACACAGGAATATCCTTCCGCTAGCAATTTGAATATTTGGAATTCTCGTTTGGTCAATGTATCTAAAGGGTTCTCGAAAGTATCTTTGCGTGTTGCGTTTATCGCCAGCGCTGAGGCCAGCTCAGATTCGATATATATTTTTCCTGAGTTTACTTGACGTACTGCCTGAATCATTTCCCCCATTCCGCTTTGTTTACTAATGAATCCGGTTGCTCCCGCTTTTAATGAACTCTGAGCTACGGTGGTATTCTTTAGCATACTAAAGACTAGAATGCGCGCTGCAGGATTTTTAGCTCTAATGCGACGAATCGTTTCAAGTCCACCCATCCCGGGCATGTTGAGATCAAGAATTGTAACATTGGGCTGATGCTCTAGGTATAGTTGATAACCTGCTTCACCATTGTCAGCTTCTGCCACTATGCACATATTTGGTGTGTTTTCAAGTAAGCGGCGATAGCCGGTACGTACTACAGGGTGATCATCAATCAGTAAGATAGTAATTGGTTTCATTTTTTTTATTTAGGTACTCAATTCATGGATATCATTATTGCTATCGCTATTGTCATCTTGATGAAGTGAGCGCATTAAAAGTACCAACGCCATTGTCAACCTGTACTTCAAAGAAGGATTTTTGTTACAGCCGCTATTATTACTTGTAGTACTTGTGTTGTTTATTCAAGTCAGAAATATCGATATGAGATCGAATATATGCTGATAAGCCGGACGGTATCGGCATCACTAAATTCAGTAGTAACTTTGTAACGGAAGTAAGCCATTGGAAAGATAAATCTTTCTGTACATTCCTATTGAGAAGTTAAACCTTTGTTGATTTCATTTAACTCTTCGTTGCAATTTTCATGCCCTTAATGATCATTGTCAATTTTTCCATGGATGACAGCACTAAAAAATTTTATTTTTAAAATATGTGACGTATAAGTAATACACTTTTTTAATCGTAATTATATTAACTCCTAATATATGTTGAGCTACTTGATAGAAGAACTGAAGGATTTGTAATTGCGATTAAATATTCTTGCTTTTGTTTTAGGTACTGGTCTATTGCAGCAACAGGCTAAATTACCCGAAGTGATGTGGGCGTGGGGCTTGGTGGCGATAATCATTATCATTGGATGGCTGCGGCGTTATCAGTCAACTGTTTTAGTCGCAACAACCAGAATTCTATGGGGGCTCTTTTTTCTGGGGGTTGGATTTTTCTGGGCAGCTGCCTTTGCACATTGGCGTTTGGCTGATTTTTTATCTCCAGAATGGGAGCGCCAGGATATCCAGATCGTCGGGATAATAGCAAGCTTACCGCAAGAAAATGATCGCAGTATGCGTTTCCAGTTTCATGTTGAACATGTGGTTACTGAAGGTGCTACTGTACCTAAGCGTATCGCGCTATCCTGGTATAAAAGTCGTCAACCGAATACGAATAAAATGGCACTGCCTGTGATAAAGGTGGGTCAGCGCTGGCAAATGACGGTGCGTCTAAAGCAGCCTCATGGCAATGCAAACCCGCATGGTTTCGATTATGAAGCATGGGCATTGGAACATAATATCCGGGCTACTGGCTATATACGGCCGTCGGTAGATAATCGGATTCTGGATCAGATGGTTAATCGCCCGATCTATTGGATTGAACATTTACGTGAAGAAATTCAGCAGCAGTTTACCGATAGCTTGGCGGATCAAACTTATGCCGGTATTTTAAAAGCCTTAGCGACAGGTGACCAGTACGCCATTCCACGGGATCAGTGGCAATTGTTTATGCGTACCGGAACGATTCATTTAATGTCAATTTCCGGTTTGCATATTACCCTCGTTTCAAGCTTGGTATTTGCAGTGGTATTTGGGTTATGGCGTCGCAATTCTTATCTGCTGTTACGTTTACCCGCACGCCGAGCTGCTGTTATTGCCGGATTAATAATAGCTTCTGGCTATGCAGTATTGTCAGGCTTCGCAATTCCGGCGCAACGTGCACTTTATATGTTGACTGTGGTTGCAATTGCAGTATGGAGAGGACAGTTTACTTCTCCAATGACAATATTGGCATGGGCTTTATTATGGGTAGTGTTGCTGGATCCGTGGGCGACTATTTCTTCAGGATTCTGGTTATCATTTGGTGCAATTGCCATCATCATGCTGGTTACGGTGGGACGCATAGGAAAAATACATTGGTTCGGGGATTGGTTACGAATTCAGTGGGCAATCACGCTGGGATTGATTCCTTTATTACTGGCCTTATTTCAGCAAATATCCTTGGTATCACCGCTGGCTAATGCCATTGCCATTCCTCTGGTAAGTCTTGTAGTAGTGCCGTTAACATTGCTGGCAACTATTCCATTATTCGACTTTACATTACCACTGGCCCATGAAGCACTCAGCATTGGCATGGCATTATTGCATTGGCTAAGTCAATTGCCTCACGCTGTCTGGGAGCAGCATGCACCGCCAGTATGGACGATCCCAGTGGCTATTGTCGGGATTATTTGGATATTGCTGCCAGGAAGTCTGGGATTAGGTTTTTTTGCAGGCTTTTCTGCGCGCTGGATAGGTACGATTGCATTATTACCCATGTTTCTAGTACAGCCGCCCAATCCGAGGACAGGGGAATTATGGCTAACGGTATTGGATGTCGGTCAGGGTCTTGCGGTTGTGGCACGCACTGAGCATCATGCGCTACTGTTTGATACCGGTCCAAATTTCGGCGCAACAGACAGTGGTAACCGCATCATCGTGCCTTTTCTGCGTGGAGAAGGGATTCGGCAGCTCGATGTCATGATTGTATCGCATGCGGACACCGATCATAGCGGCGGGGCATTATCTGTACTGGCAGCAATCCCTGTAAAAATGTTGAGCTCATCATTGAATAGTCCTCATCCAATACAACGGGCTGAGACGTATCAAGATCAATGTCGTGCCGGCCAATCCTGGCAATGGGATGGCGTATATTTTGAATTATTGCACCCATTGGCGCAGGACTACGAAAATTCGCAAAATAAAACTAATGCAAACAGTTGCGTATTAAAAATTACATCAATTCATGGAAGTGTACTGTTACCCGCCGATATTGGCAGTAAAGAAGAGTCTGCATTGCTCGCTCGTATTGGCGATAAGCTTCCTGCAACGATATTGATTGCACCTCATCATGGCAGCAATACTTCATCGACTTCTGCTTTTCTGCAGAAAGTAAATCCTACTTTAACGTTATTTACGGTGGGTTATCATAATCCTTATGGCCATCCGCATGAAGCGGTATTGGCACGCTACCGCAATTTGGGAACTCGGCTGTTACGCAGCGATGTGGATGGCGCTATTTTGCTCCGTTTTGCAGAAAATGAATGGCTTGTGGGTAGTTGGAGAAAATTGCGCCAGCGTTACTGGCAGCATAAAATTATTGATCCAGTTGACTGAATGTTTAGTTTTTGAGTCCCTCTCCCCGAAATTTCTTACAAGAGAAAGTCAAGAATGTTCCTATTATGCTTAACCATACTTCACATATTTTTCACATATTTTACGATATGATCCAATGAAAATGACCATGTTAAGTAAGCGGTTTTTTAAGCGCTCAGCGCTAAATTTTTGGAGTTCGAATTTGAAAGAAGGAGAAAAATGATGGCAGCACGAATAGCACACGTCGATGATGACTCGGATATCCGCGAAGCTGTTGAACGCATACTGCGCAAAAATGGTTATGAAATTCAAAGTTATGTGACTATGCAGGATTTTATCGATTCATTAAAGGATGAGGCCAATCGACCTGATTTAGCCATTCTTGATGTTATGGTTGAGTCAATGGATGCAGGTTTAACGGCTTATGCCCAAATTCATAAACGCTATCCACAAATACAAACCATTTTCCTGACGTCCTTGGGTGATATGATCAGACCTTATTTTGAAGATGGATCTCATGAATGGGTTTGTATTATGGAAAAACCTGTTGAACCAGTGAGTCTATTGGCAACGATTAATGATCGTTTAAAAAGACAAGAAATAACGCATTGAGTTAAACACACACCAATGGCAACTACCGAATTTTCCTGGGACAATTCTGATAATCAAAGCATAGTGCTTGGGATTAAAGGAGATAGGCTCAAGCTTAGCGATGATGTTTTAATCAATAATATTCGCTGGTTCATCGCCTTTCGTTGGGTATTGATTGTTGCCCTAATCTTTTTCGAGGTCTTGATGCTTTTAGCTTCTGATTCTCTCGAGCAGCTGGGTATCAGCGAACATCAGAAATGGCCAATTGCCATCATTGTGATATTGGGTTTCGCGAACATTACTTACACATACGCTTTAGATCATTTTCAGCAAAGTAAATACAATTCACCCTCGATCAATTTGTGGGTGCAGATCATTGTTGATCTGGTTTGCCTATCGGTTGTGGTGCATTATATTGGTAGCACTTCGACGCCGATTTCTTTTTTTTATGTACTGCATATCGCCTTAGCCTGTATCTTCTTTTCTACTCGAGAAAGCCTATATGTAACCATACTGGTGTGTGTAATGGATACGCTGGTAATTGTTATTGAAAACTTCCTGGTTACACAGACCCCCTTCTCGGATCTAATAAGCAATCATTTCTCACTTCAGAGCATATCTAGAGATAATGCTGTGTTATGGATGTTTTTTCTTGATATCCTGTTTTTTGTAGTTTGGTATGTTGTCTCAAGGCTTTCCCTGATTGTTCGTGCTCATGAGCGACATCTCTTGGATGCCTATAAACAAATCAATCAAGCGCAAGTAGAAAAGGATCAGTATGCCGTGCTGATGACACATCAGCTTAAATCTCCGTTAGACGCTATCCGGAGCAAGATCAATCTAATTAAAGGAGGATATTGCGGAGAAGCTTCCCCGGGTGTTAATGAAGCACTTGATAAAATTGATAATCGCGCACAAAGTATGTCCGGTTTAATTCTGGATTTACTCAGGCTGGAACGCTTAAAAGATACTTGTCTTAATACGGCTGTATTTAAGTCTGTGGATGTCCAAATTATCTTGCAGAAATGTATCGAAAAATTGACCCCTGTGGCCAATTCTAAACAAGTCGTACTGAATGTGTCTATTGATAATTTTATTTGCAGAGTTATTCCAGATCAATTGGAAATACTGCTGGAAAATATTATTGCTAATGCCATTATCTATTCGCATGACAATGCCTATATTGAAATTGCGTCCGAAGTTAATCGACTTGATCGGAATGCCAGTATTACCATTACTGATCACGGTATTGGTATAGAAAATAAAGACTTACCAAATATATTTAATGAGTATTTCTATTCACCCAGAGCAGCTCTGCATAATAAAGCATCCAGTGGCATCGGCTTGTCTATCGTTAGAATTGCAGCGGAGAATAATAAGCTAAAAATAAAAGTTACCAGCGAACCTGGCGCAGGCACATCTTTTACGGTAATATTTAATCAAATCGAATTGCCCTTTGAAAAAAAAGAAACCCAGCTAATATCCCCAGTTAGTATCTTTAGCAAAGGTTAATCTATCTGGAATCGAAAAAACGATATTCTCCCACGCTTAAATTAAGCAATTCATACAGATAAGTCAGTCCCTTCATGCAGGAAGCCAGAACAGCAGAGTGGCTGCGCTAGACGATACATGTCACTGGGATGACGTTAAACCCTACTATCAATGCTATAGTATCAGTATCAGCGATCATCAGTTTGGAGTGAGCTTCGCGAAGAAGATAGGCTCAAGAAGGATGCTACTGAATACTTCCACATTAAGCATCATCAATGCGCTATAATCGTGCGCTTTATTCCACTGATTTATCAAAATAATGTTGCAAGGGATTAATCTCGCATGTATTCGCGGAGATCGTGAGCTTTTTAAGAATATCAATTTTTCGCTCGAGGCGGGTGGTTTAATGCAGGTACACGGTCCTAATGGCAGTGGTAAAACCAGCTTATTACGCATGTTATGTGGATTGTCTAATCCTGCTGCTGGTGAAATTCGCTGGTGTGGAACAGCGATTCGATCTTTGGATGGAGATTATTTTGCCGCTGTGACATACATTGGCCATTTAAGTGGCACTAAAGATGATTTAACGGTTATTGAGAATTTGCGTATTTCAAGTGCACTTGCAGGTTTTGAAATCAGTGCTGAGCAAGCGAGCGAGGCTCTTAAATGCATGGGCTTGAGTGAAAGAGAGTCATTGCCTGTTAAGGTTCTATCACAAGGTCAGCGACGACGCGTGGCACTGGCTCGCTTACTTGTTTGTAAAACCCCTTTATGGATTCTGGATGAACCTTTGGTCGCGCTGGATGTAATGGCAGTAAAGTTGATTCAAGGATTGCTGGAGCTGCATTTGCAGCAGGGTGGCATGGTAGTGATGACAACGCACCAGGAAATCGAGATTACAACCGCACCCGTCATGCAACTGCAGCTGGCTTGATATATATGTTTGTGTGGATAATTAAACGCGATCTTCTGCTGGCTATGCGGCGTCAGTCTGATGTATTAACGATTCTATTTTTCTTTATCATCGTAGTGAGTTTATTTCCATTAAGTGTGGGGCCGGAAATAAATATGTTGCGAACAATGGCTCCTGGCGTAGTTTGGGTTGCGGCTTTATTGGCTTCGATGTTGTCCTTAGGTCGAATGTTTTCTAATGATTACTTGGACGGCACACTGGAACAGATGCTGTTATCACCCCAGTCGTTATCACTTCTGGTGCTTGGAAAAGCTTTGGCGCATTGGTTGGTGACAGGAGTGCCGTTGGTATTGATGGCGCCTATATTAGGCATCCAATACGATTTACCAGGAGAGGCATTATTTGTTCTAACTATTACTTTGTTGCTGGGGACTCCAGTATTAAGTTTGATTGGATCAATTGGCGCAGCGCTAACTTTAGGATTAAGGGGCGGGGGCGTATTAGTTTCGTTATTGGTATTGCCATTATATATACCTGTGCTAATTTTTGGTGCAGGTGCAGTCGAGGCCAATATGGCAGGAGTTGGATTTGACGCTCACTTGTCATTAATCGGCGCATTTCTCCTCGTATCATTTGTTTTTGCCCCTTGGGCGACGGCATCTTCCTTGAGAGTTTCATTGGAATAAGGTGGGTTTGAGAAGATACTATATTTTCTGAAATTTTTGATGTTCTGAGTTTACTCATTGTAAATGATTCGATTCTTGATTTTGTGTTTTTAGTATAAAATTGACGGTTATAAAATTTAGGGTCAATTTAATTTAGAAACGCAAATTTGATAAATATGAAAGAATTATAAAATTTAATATGGCGATTAATTGGTTCAAATATTCTTCTCCTGCAAGCTTTTATCAACTGGCAGGAAAAATGATTCCAATATTTGTTTTTGCCGCGGTGATATTACTGATAGCGGGGCTTTATGTTGGTTTCTTTGTAGCGCCTACCGATTTTCAGCAGGGTGAAGCTTATCGAATTATTTTTATTCATGTGCCCGCTGCATGGATGTCGATGTTTCTTTATGTTGTGATGGCTTTCTGGGCGGGCATTGGTCTGGCTTTTAATACGCGTCTTTCTTCCATGCTTGCTACAGCTATTGCTCCAACAGGTGCAATGTTTACTTTTATTGCCTTATGGACTGGTGCACTATGGGGAAAACCGATGTGGGGTACATGGTGGGTATGGGATGCACGATTAACTTCTGAATTGATATTGCTATTTCTTTACCTAGGGTTTATGTCATTGCAAGCAGCTATTGATGATCCTCGGCGTGCTGATAAAGCAGGTGCCATCATTGCTTTGGTTGGCGTGGTGAATATTCCGATCATTTACTTTTCAGTACAATGGTGGAATACATTACATCAAGGTGCATCAGTTAGCATTAATCAAGCACCTTCTATGGCAACGACAATGTTAATGGGTATGTTAATTATGGTACTTGCAAGTTGGATGTATTCCATAGCAGTGATACTAAAGCGTGCACGTGTCATTATTCTTGAGCGAGAAAGCCATACTGCATGGGTGGCAGAGTTACAGAAGAAAGGGATTGAACAATGAATTGGTCAAGCATGTCAGATTTTTTTTCAATGGGTGGATATGGACTCTACGTCTGGGGTTCATACATCGTAACCTTTATTTGTATTGCCGGTGAAATTTTACTAATTTCTAAACGTCGCCGAACTTTAGAAAAACAATACGGTCTGATTCACGGCGTAAATAAAAAAGAGATAGCAAATGAAACCACGTCATAAGAGACTTGCACTTATTGCCTCAGCAGTTACAGCATTGGGTGTTGCTTCTATTCTGGTATTGAATGCCTTTCAAAGTAATCTGGTATTTTTCTTTAGCCCATCACAAGTTGCAGCGAAAGAAGTGCCTATAGGGAAGAGTTTCCGAATCGGTGGGTTGGTTGCAGAAGGAAGTGTTCAGCGTGAAGATGGCAGTACAATAGTTCGTTTTGCGGTAACGGATACAGCTCAAACCATTCCAGTTGTATATACAGGCATTCTTCCAGATTTGTTTAGAGAAGGCAAAGGAGTCGTTGCGCAGGGAAAAATATCAGCCGCTGGGATTTTTGAAGCTGATGAAGTACTTGCCAAACACGATGAAAATTATATGCCGCCTGAAGCTGCAGAAGCTTTAGAAAAAGCAGCCACAGCACAGAAAGCCTCCTTGATAGAATAGAAGTAGAAGTTTTTATTGGGCATTATTTTAGTGCCTGATTTAACATAAGATTTTTAGTCACTAAATAATCATTAACTTTACAATATAAGATCATGATTCCAGAAATTGGTAATTTTTCTCTAATTCTCGCTCTTCTTTTGGCTGCAACACAAGGAACTCTCCCCCTGATTGGTGCGGCACGCAATATTCCTTCATGGATGGCGTTAGCGAGACCAGTGGTTCAGGGGCAATTTGTATTTGTTTTAATTGCTTTTTTATGTCTAGGCTATTCTTTCGTCAGTAGCGATTTCTCGGTAATGAACGTTGCAAGAAATTCAAATACTGAATTACCTTTTCATTTTCGGTTGGCTGCGACATGGGGTTCTCACGAAGGTTCTTTATTATTATGGGTATTGATGTTAGCAAGCTGGTCGGTTGCCGTCAGTGTATTCAGCAAGCAATTACCTGATGATATGGTGGCACGCGTTTTGGGGGTTCTGGGGCTTGTCAGTGTGGGTTTCTTACTATTTATGCTATTTACTTCAAACCCATTTGACCGGTTGTTACCCGCAGCGATGGAAGGTAGTGACTTAAACCCATTGCTGCAAGACCCTGGTATGGTTGTGCATCCACCCATGCTTTACATGGGTTATGTAGGCTTTTCGGTTGTTTTTGCTTTTGCCATTGCAGCTTTGCTGAGTGGAAAGCTCGATGCAGCCTGGGCACGCTGGTCGCGTCCGTGGACTATCGTTGCGTGGGTTTTTCTGACTATCGGAATCATGCTGGGTAGCTGGTGGGCATATTATGAACTGGGTTGGGGGGGCTGGTGGTTTTGGGATCCAGTAGAAAATGCATCATTCATGCCTTGGCTAGTGGGTACAGCACTAATTCACTCATTAGCAGTCACTGAGAAGCGCGGTAGCTTTAAAAGCTGGACGGTATTACTAGCGATATGCACGTTTGCACTAAGCCTGCTGGGAACATTTTTAGTAAGATCAGGTGTATTAACTTCGGTACACGCTTTTGCAACCGATCCCGCACGCGGAGTATTTATTCTAGCATTTCTGGTCGTCGTGATTAGTTGCTCCTTATTATTATTTGCATGGCGGGCACCTAAAGTTGGTTTGGGCGGGAAGTTTGATCTGCTGTCGCGTGAATCATTGCTGCTTGCAAATAATTTACTACTGTTAGTGGCCGCCGGAAGTGTTTTGTTGGGAACACTTTATCCGCTGCTTATTGATGCACTCAATCTTGGAAAGCTATCTGTTGGTCCTCCATATTTTGAAGCTGTATTTGTGCCAATCATGACTCCGGCAATTTTCCTAATTGGTATCGGTCCAATTTCGCGCTGGAAACAAATGAGTTTACCTACGCTCATAGTACGGCTGCGCTGGGCCTTTGCTGTGAGCGTGATCTCTGCTCTGCTTACGCCGTATTTGATGGGTGAATGGAAGCCACTAGTAAGCTTTGGCTTATTATTAGCTTTCTGGATTATTGTATGTGCAGTTGTTAACTTGAAGCATCGCTTAAGCAACAGTGGTCAAGGAAACATATTTATTAGGCTAGCTAAACAATCAAGAAGCTATTATGGAATGCATTGTGCGCATATTGGTGTAGCTGTATTTATTATTGGTGTAACGCTAGTAAATAGTTATGAAACTGAAAAAGATGTTCGTATGGAGGTTGGCAGTCGAGTAACTGTCGGAGGTTATACATTTCAGTTTAATGGAACAAGTGACGTCATGGGTCCTAATTACAAAGCAGTGCGAGGTGATATTGATGTAATTCAGGATGACAAGATTGTCCGTACTATGCATCCCGAGAAGCGTACTTACAATGCTTCAGGGATGGCAATGACAGAGGCAGCTATTGATACTGGCTTATTCCGAGATCTTTACATAGCACTGGGTGAACCACTCGCTAATAATGCTTGGGTGGTTCGCGCTTATCATAAGCCATTTGTTGATTGGATCTGGCTGGGGTGTTTATTAATGGCAATCGGGGGTATTTTATCTGTAACTGATCGTCGTTATCGTTTGAAAATTAGCAAAAAAAGCCGTGTTGTGGTTAAAAATGTAGAAGGAAGAGAAAATCCACCAGAAGAAATGCCGGCACCCATCACTACTTCGGTAAGAGTAAGCAAGCCCGTGTTATCCACGGAGACCAGAAAGGTATGATGCGATATTTGATCCCGCTATTTGCCTTTATGGTGCTGGCAGCGTTTTTGCTGGTTGGGCTTACATTAAACCCTCGACAAGTTCCATCTCCGCTTATTGATAAGCCAGCTCCTACGTTTCAGCTTAACCATTTACATGAACCCGATAAGGTTATGGCGTCTGGTGATAACCTTGGCAAGGTTTGGTTGCTAAATGTATGGGCGTCCTGGTGTGTGGCTTGCCGTGATGAGCATCCCTTATTGGTTCAACTGGCTAAATCCGGAATTGTGCCGATATATGGTTTAAATTATAAAGATGAGCGTACTACTGCTATGCAGTGGTTAAAACGATATGGTGACCCTTATACGATCAGTATCGTCGATGCGGATGGTAAAGTTGGCATTGATTATGGTGTTTATGGGGTTCCGGAAACATATGTCATTGATAAGAAAGGTATTATAAGACATAAACAAATTGGACCAGTCACAGTGGATTCATTACAAAAAACAATTATTCCTCTCATTATCGAGTTACAGAAGCAAGCTTAATTAATTAATTTTAATATGTTTAAAGTTCATGGTTTATACAATTCTTTTACATCCTGGTATTTTCATCATCTGAAAAAACTGATTATTCTTTCTTTTTTGTTTCTCATTGTTCCTTCAGTAGGATGGTCAAAAGAAGCTGTGCCGGTGGCAGAGGATCCAGAAGTTGAAAAAAGAATGCTTGCGTTAACAATGGATCTACGTTGCCTGGTTTGTCAAAATGAATCAATTGCTGACTCTCGTGCTGATTTTTCCAATGATATAAGACGTGAAATTCGTGAGCAAATTAAGGCAAACAAGAATGATCAGGAGATCATTCAGTTTTTAGTTGACCGGTATGGGGATTTTGTTCTTTACAATCCACCCATGAAACCTACCACGATACTTTTATGGTTTGGTCCTGCTGCTCTATTTATCATAGGACTTGGTTCATTAATAGCTTATCTCAGACGCCGGCGCGAACAAATAGAAGAGACATCACTTTCAGAAGCACAGCTCAAAAAAGCCGAGTCTTTACTGAACGAAGATAAAGGTAAGAACGTATGACGTCATTCTGGGTTATTTCAGGTGTTTTTATTGTAACAGCTTTGTTATTTATAGTTCCTACTCTTCTAAGAGCCCGGGATGTACAACGAGAGAACTCAGAACATGATGCTTTAAACATTACTGTTTATCGTGATCAATTAAATGAGCTTGATCACGATTTGCAAAATGATATTCTGACCCAGGAGCAATATCACAAAAGTAAACAAGAACTGCAGCAGCGTATGCTGCAAGATGTCCCTGGCGGGGAAAAAATGATTACCAATAAAAATAACAAAGTTCATAGTATTGCAACTTCTATTGTAATAACATTAACTTTACCACTAGCAGCAGTTTTTCTGTACCTTGTGATTGGAGATACACGAGGACTATTGCCACAAGCACAGCTCGCCAATGCGACACAAACAAATCGGGGGGGTGATAGTAACTCTCTTGCTGGCCATGATAATTTTTCATCTGTCCTGGAAAACCTTATTGCACGGTTAAATAAGAATCCGGAAGACATAGAAGGGTGGATAATGTTAGGTCGTACCTATGCGATTATGGAACGCTACACTGATGCTACTAATACTTATGCAAAATTAGCAGAGCTGGTTCCTAATAATCCTCAGATACTCAGCGATTATGCTGACGTGTTAGCAATGAAGAATCAGGGGAGTTTGGCAGGTAAACCTACTGAGCTAATTTATCAAGCCTTAAGCATTGACCCACAATATCCAAAAGCCCTAGCCCTAGCTGGAACCGCAGAGTTTGAGCAAGAAAAATTTGAGCAAGCTGCTGTTCATTGGGAGAAATTACTGAAAGTAATTCCTGCTGATTCTCAACTGGCCAAATCAGTTAAAGATAGTATTGATGAAGCTAAGTCCTTGGCTGCAGGTGATAAAAGAATAGAACCAGAGCAATTAGCCAAAGCTCCAGAATCACAATCACAGCAAAGTGACAATATCCAGCCTGAAAAGGACTCCACAAATACGGCAACGCCTGCATCAGTTTCAGTTTCTGGGCGAGTAACTATTAGTGAAGAGTTAGCATCAAAAGCTTCACCTAATGATGTGCTGTTTATTTATGCGCGTGCCAAAACAGGACCTAAAATGCCTTTGGCTATTTTACGTTTAAAAGCCAGTGATCTACCTGCTACCTTCACACTTACAGACGATATGGCAATGATGCCTAATATGAAAATATCGAGCTTTCCGGAGGTGGTTATTGAAGCAAGAATTTCCAAATCTGGACAAGCTATTCCTGCAAGCGGAGATCTTCAGGGTTTTAGTCAGCCTGTTCAGATTGGAAATAACGATATTGCTATAGTAATTAATAAGCAGATTCCATAGCTAGCTAAAACATGATGAGAAACAATTGCTTGGTATGTGAAGTTCATGTTTATGAAATAATTAAGAGAAGGCTTATTTAAATTTATATTTTCTAAATTAATGTTAGTACTTAATCAGCCTGTAAACGATTTTATATTGCCTTCGACTGGTGGAAAGGAATTTTCGCTGGCCGCGAATGCCGGAAAAAATCTAGTCATTTATTTTTATCCTAAAGATGATACGCCCGGATGTACGGCAGAAGGTCAGGATTTTCGAAATAACTGGCCTGCCTTTATTGAGAAAAACTGTGTAGTAGTGGGGGTTTCTCGTGACAATATTAAGTCACATGAAAGATTTAAGGAAAAAATGGAATTTCCTTTTGAGTTACTGAGTGATATTGATGAAGCAGTTTGCAAATCATTTAATGTGATCAAAATGAAAAATATGTACGGCAAGCAGGTTCTTGGTATTGAACGTAGTACATTTGTTATTGATACCAAAGGTATATTAAGAAAGGAATGGCGCGGTGTTAAAGTACCAGGTCATGTACAAGAAGTTTTAGATTTTGTTTCTACCTTGTAGTAATTACAAGTTACTTATCTACAAAAAACCCTGTAGCATATCTTAAATTCTCTAGTTATTTAACCACGAGATGCTTGTTTTCGATCTGTACTACTGTAACAGTACGCGCCATCGTTACATCTGCTGGAAGCTCTGTGGTAAGGTATTTGTAAACATTGGAGTAGCCATAAACTCTGACTCAAAGATTTTTTTAATC
>CBFGXU010000032.1:0-19249 GCA_965652935.1 uncultured Nitrosomonas sp. | reverse complement strand
TAGGAAGTTTTGCCATGGTCAATAAATTTATGTAAGTTATTAATAATAAAAAAATTTCAATTTTTTTTTAAAATACACCTGCCGTTAATAATATTCGGTACGATACCACGCATAAAGTTGAATATTTTGATGGTGGGCAATGAATGTCGAAGTGAAAAATTAAAGTTGAGTTAGTAAGTCCATCTCAGTATAGGTTTAATCCACCAGATCCCCGCATTTCATCTTAATTGGGTTTCTTTCTCAGGATAGTATTCCGAGCAACGGGTAATGTATCTGGGTAATCTTTGCTGTAGTGTAATCCTCGGCTTTCGTGGCGCATCATTGCACTTCGTACAATCAGATCAGCGCTATCAACAAGATTACGTAATTCTAATAAATCGCTAGTGACACGGAAATTTGTATAATATTCATTGATTTCTTCGCGCAGTAATTCAATCCTACGCTGAGCGCGTTGTAACCGTTTAGTTGTACGTACAATGCCGACATAATTCCACATAAAGCGGCGTAATTCATCCCAATTGTGGGCAATAACTATTTCTTCATCTGCATCCGTAACGCGACTTTCATCCCAATCGGGTAGTTCGGGTAAGGGATTAACCGACTGTTTGGCAATATCATTTCCTGCAGCTTGAGCTAACACCAAGCATTCCAATAAGGAATTGCTTGCTAATCGATTGGCGCCATGCAATCCGGTATACGCTGTTTCTCCGATGGCGTAAAGATTATTCAAATCGGTTTTACCGTTCCTATCCGTGACAACACCACCGCAAGTATAATGTGCTGCAGGAACGACAGGAATCGGTTCTTTAGTTATATCTATGCCTAATTCTAAGCATCGAGCATATATCGTCGGAAAATGCTTTTTTAAAAAACTGGCTGGCTTGTGGGATATATCCAGATAAACGCAGTCGAGTCCTCTCTTTTTCATTTCAAAATCAATGGCACGAGCAACAATGTCACGGGGTGCAAGCTCAGCACGCTGATCATGCCATGGCATAAATCGATCACCATTAGGAAGTTTTAATATTCCTCCTTCGCCGCGAACTGCTTCACTGATCAGGAATGATTTAGCATGAGGATGATAAAGACAGGTTGGATGGAACTGAATAAACTCCATATTGGCTATTTGGCAGCCTGTGCGCCAACCCATTGCAATGCCATCGCCCGTGGCTGTATCGGGATTGGTAGTGTAGAGATAGACCTTACCTGCACCGCCAGTTGCGAGCACAGTGTTTTGTGCGGTAAAGGTACATACCTTATCTTCATGCTTATCAAGCACATAGGCGCCAAAGCAACGTCTGTGCTGTAAATCAGCATAGCCGGGCAGTTTATCACTGGTGATGAGATCGATAGCAATATGATGTTCTAATATACAAATATTCGGATGAGTTCTGATTTTTTCAGAGAGTACTTGTTGAACTGCTTTGCCAGTCGCATCTCCACTGTGAATAATTCGCCGCATGCTATGACCACCTTCTTTAGTAAGGTGATATCCAGTTTCACTGGCTTGATCACTGGTAAATATGACACCCTGATTTATCAGCCAATATATTGCATCAGATGCATTCTCGGCAACATATCGAGTGATTTCCACATCACATAGACCGGCCCCGGCTATCAATGTATCCTGCACATGTTGTGATGGCGAATCATCAGTAGATAAGGCTGCTGCAATCCCTCCCTGAGCCCATAAGCTGGCACCCGAGTCAGCTGCTTGTTTAGTTACTATACAAACTTTTCTGTATTGTGCTACATGCAACGCAAGCGTAAATCCAGCTAATCCACTACCGATGATAAGCGTATCAAAATAATTATTGGGCATTAGATTAGATGATTGAATTAGATTCTCAATAATAAATTAAAGCGTTACACGCTGAATGATAGCAGACTCCATAAACATCATGTCTTTATTCAAAAATGTAAGATACCTGTATCAAAACGTAAGAGATTTCTGCATAACTGGCATTTACTTTTAGATAATTTCAAATTTTTAAGTAACTGATTTTTAAATTGCGCAAATACAGAAAATTCTTAAAATACACTTATGCAGAAGTCTCTGTAAGATACCTGTATCAGAAGTCAGGTTGAATCGTGAACTAATTCACCTTGCTAATTGTCTTTAGAGCAAGTGATATATAATTGCTTAGTTTCCGAGAGTTACGGTTGAATGGACTTAATTATTCTGTTGTGCCATCATGTTATATTAAGTAAACAAGAGTAAAATTAAAAATTCATTCAAAATGCTCAGGGACCAAGTAGTATGGGTGATCGGGAAGTCGATCAGCAATTAGTAGAGCGAGTTCAAGGCGGAGATAAGCATGCATTTGATCTACTAGTTATCAAATATCAGCGTAAGTTAGCTCGCTTATTATCGCATTTTATACGTGACTCAGCCGAAGTTGAAGATGTGACACAGGAAGCTTTCATCAAGGCTTATAGGGCATTACCTTTGTTTCGTGGGGACAGTGCTTTTTATACTTGGCTATATCGTATTGGAATCAATACCGCTAAGAATTTTCTTGTATCGCAGGGACGTAAAGTACCTACATTGCAAGAATTTGACAATGAAGATGCTGAGAATTTTGAAGAAGGCGGTATATTAAAGGAAATGAATACGCCTGAAAGCGAGTTGATGAGTAAACAAATCGCCCAAACGGTTAACCAAACATTAGATTCATTACCTGATGAGTTGCGTACTGCGATTATTTTAAGAGAAATTGATGGACTAAGTTATGAAGAAATCGCAAATATTATGAGTTGTCCGATTGGTACTGTACGGTCACGCATATTTCGTGCACGGGAAGCAATATCTGAACAGTTACGTCCTTTATTAGGGACCAGTAAAGACAAGAGGTGGTAATGTGAAAAGCAAAGTATCGGCGTTAATGGATGGTGAGCTTGCTAAACAAGAGGCTCCGAATGTAATTGAAGCACTCAGAAAAAATGAAGAATGGCAAAAGGAATGGGAAACTTATCATTTGATTGGTGATGTGCTACGACAATCATCCCATCTATCCATGAACTTATCCTCAAGTGTTAGTCACAAATTAAAAACCGAACCAACTGTACTCTTTCCTAACACATCAATTAATACATCAAGTACGATCAAACAGCCAAAACACAAAATATTTGCTTTCTCAATGGCGGCTTCGGTGATAGTCATGATTTCGACCTGGATAGTAATGCATAATCCTTTCTATGAAACCCAGCAGACAAAGATTGCGGAAAATCCACAAAGTCTACCTCAGGAAAATAACTTAAAAAATGTAGTACCTGTCATGGTTTCATCCCCGCCCTCGTCAAGTAATTATTCACCTGTTGAAATTAATGATTATCTATTTGTGCACAGGGAATTTTCTTCAGGTACTCACATGGGCGGACAAACTACTAATATTAAAAATAATGCGGCTGAATACGACGAAAGATATGGTAGTAGATGACTAGTCGCAAAATAATTACGCTGTTTTTTTTGTTGACGTTTGGTTTTCAAGTAGCACTAGCACAGGAATTACCTCGTTCGTCTGAAAGCGCACTTGGCTGGTTGAAAAAAATGGCCGACGCACCGAGCCAGCATAATTATTCTGGAATATTTGTTTACTATGCGGATGGTCATATGGAAACGTCACGCATAATCCATAAAGTTGATCAAACAGGAGAGCATGAAAGAATTGAAGTTTTAGATGGGATTCCGCGCGTGGTTTTTCGCAATAATGATGAAATGAAATGTTATTTGCCTGATAGTAAAAAAACTTTTACTGAGAAACGCTGGTTTCGTAAATTCTTTCCCAATATTCTTCCTTCTTCATATGAGGGGATCGATAATGACTATTATATTAAAGAAATCAAGCGGGAGCGGATATCTGATCGTGAATGCCAAGTCTTGTCATTCATACCCAGAGATTCTTTACGCTATGGTCATCAATTTTGGATTGATATACAAACAGGTTTGCTGATAAAGGTTGCGGTAGTAGATGACAGTGAAACCATTGAGCAATTCGCGTTTGTGCAACTGGAAATTGATCGAGAAATTCCTTCCGATCTGTTAAAACCTGATCAATCAATGATTACCGATGAGTGGAAAGTTACTGATCTGGTTACATCGGTTTTAAAAGAAAATGAATTAAAGTGGCAAGTTAAAAATTTACCGCCTGGTTTCAAGAAATTGGCTGAGATGAAACGTAATTTGATTGAAAAATCTGTATTAGTGGATCATATTGCGTTATCAGATGGGCTTGCAACGATTTCTATTTTTATAGAACCCATTATTAAGAATGCGCCGGCACCCGTGCCAGGTTTCTTTACAAGTCGTGGTGCAATAAATATTTATGTTCGCATACTTGGCGATAATAAAATAACTACTGTCGGTGAAGCGCCACTAGACACTATCAAGTTAATAGGTGATTCCGTCTTTAGGCAAAATTAAGTGCCATAAGTAGAAATTGATGGCACTCTGTTCCCTGGACGGATATTTATTGTCATTAGAGTTATAGTTTAAGCAATTAGATCTTCCTCAGTTCTTCTGCAAAAAGATATCCTGAAAAATTAAATATTGTCAAATTATAAAAAATATGAATAACACATTAATAATCTGTGTGGGTTTGATGGGAAAAATAAGAACAATTTCCCGACTCATATTAGTTCCAGTGCTCTTATTACCCTCAATAGCCTTGGCACAAGCCAACGAGCTGCCTGACTTTACCGGCCTGGTCGAGAAACATGGTGCCGCGGTAGTAAATATCAGTGCTGTGCAATCTTTTAACACCATAAACAACAATCATGGCCTTCCTGAAATACCCGGTATTCCTGAGAATTCACCTTTTTATGATTTCTTTAAAAGGCATATGCAGCCATTTTCTGCGCCGAGAAGATCTGAGCCAAAGTCTTTAGGATCAGGTTTTGTCATCAGTTCAGATGGTTATATTTTGACGAATGCTCATGTTGTTGAAACTGCTGATGAGATTACTGTAAAGCTTAATGATAAACGTGAGTATGCAGCAGAAGTGATTGGTACCGATCGAAAAACAGATATTGCGTTGATTAAAATAAATGCGACCGAACTGCCAAAAGTTACCCAAGGAAACCCAGAAAATCTTAGAGTCGGCGAATGGGTTGTTGCAATCGGTTCACCTTTTGGCTTTGAACATAGTGTGACTGCAGGCATTGTAAGTGCCAAAGGCCGTTCTTTGGCACAGGAAAATTATGTTCCGTTTATACAAACGGATGTGGCAATCAATCCGGGTAATTCAGGCGGACCTTTATTTAACATGAAAGGTGAAGTAGTCGGTATCAATTCTCAAATCTATAGTCGGACAGGCGGTTTTATGGGATTATCCTTTGCGATACCTATTAATGTTGCAACTGAAATTGCAGATCAGTTAAAAGTCAGCGGTAAAGTAAGCCGCGGAAGAATTGGCGTAATGATTCAGGAAGTCACCAAAGAGTTAGCGGAATCCTTTGGCTTGTCTGATAGTAATGGCGCACTCGTCGTTTCAGTAGAAAAAGGTGGCCCTGCTGATCAGGCAGGCATCAAAGCACGCGATATTATATTGAAGTTTGATGACAAAGAAGTAGCCATGTCTGCTGATTTGCCACGTATTGTCGGCAATACCAAGCCGGGTTCGAAAGTATCGATGCTTATCTGGCGAGATGGTTCTCTGAAAACGATTGAAATCGAAGTAGGAGAAGCTCGCTCGGATGATGCCGGAGAAAGCCGAAAACTGAAGCAGGGCAAAAAAACTGAGATTTCTAATCGTCTTGGATTGGCATTAAGCGAAATAACTGCTGAACAGAAGAAGCAATTGGAGATCAATAACGGACTATTGGTAGAAGATATCCAACCAGGCATTGCCAGCCGTGCAGGGATACGTATTGGAGATATTATTCTCGGGCTTAACAGTGATGATGTTAAAAGTATTACGCAGTTTAATGAGCTTCTTGATCAGGTTAAGAGCGGGAAAAATATCGCTTTGCTCGTCAAAAGAGGTGATCTCACCACTTTTATCACCATGAAACTTACTGATGACAAGAAATAACCTAGATTCTTCGACCTTAATGCACATAAAGAAAGCACTCGTAGTATACGGTCGTGAAGAATGTCATCTTTGCCAAACTATGATACTTGCTTTGCAGGATTTGCAAAAGCAAGTATCTTTTGACTTTCAAGTTGTCGATATCGACTCTGACCCGGAGCTTATTGCGCTGTACGGGGAGAAAATTCCGGTGTTAGTATCTGCTGCTGATAATCAAGAGATCTGTCACTATTTTCTGGATTTAGCAGCTTTAGATGATTATCTTGATAAATTTCGTTAGAATGCTGCTCTTTTAATTGCCATTTCAGTATTTTAATTTCTGACCTGGTTAATTAGCTTCTACATAATTTGTAAAAGATAATTTTCTGTACTCTATATCCTGATGCAGCATATTCGTAATTTCTCCATTATTGCCCATATTGATCACGGCAAGTCAACGCTGGCAGATCGAATCATTCACCTATGTGGCGGTTTATCTGATCGTGAAATGGAAGAGCAAGTACTGGATTCTATGGATCTGGAGCGTGAAAGAGGTATCACCATCAAAGCACAGACTGCGGCATTGCAATACAAATCAAGAAATGGTGAAACTTATTTATTGAATTTAATTGATACACCCGGCCATGTCGATTTTTCTTATGAAGTTTCCCGCTCACTGGCCGCGTGTGAGGGCGCACTACTTGTCGTTGATGCATCTCAGGGGGTTGAAGCACAAACAGTGGCCAATTGTTATACCGCAATTGAGCAAGGTGTTGAGGTCATCCCAGTTCTAAACAAGATTGATTTACCGGCTGCAGATCCAGCGCGCGTGATCAATGATATTGAGGAAGTAATCGGGATTGATGCGCATGATGCGGTTAGAGTCAGCGCAAAAACAGGAGAAGGTGTGGAAGATGTATTAGAAGCATTAATTGCTAGAATCCCTGCACCCAAAGGCAATCCCAATGCACCATTAAGAGCATTAATTATTGATTCCTGGTTCGATAATTATGTCGGTGTCGTGATATTGGTCAGGGTAATGGATGGTACCCTAAAACCGGGTGATAAGATTTTACTGATGGCTAGTCAAGCAGTACAACTGTGTGAACAGGTTGGGGTATTTGTACCTAAATCCGTCTATCGTGCTTCTCTCAGCGCCGGGGAAGTAGGATTTATCATTTCCGGCATCAAGGAATTGGATGCAGCGAAAGTTGGTGATACAGTCACATTAGCTAACCATCCAGCAGAAAAACCATTGCAAGGCTTTAAAGAAATAAAGCCACAGGTATTTGCCGGTTTGTATCCGGTTGAATCCAATCAGTATGATGCGTTACGTTCTGCGCTGGAGAAACTGAAGTTAAACGACTCCTCACTGCACTTTGAACCAGAGGTATCGCAAGCGCTGGGTTTTGGATTTCGCTGCGGCTTTCTTGGATTACTGCATATGGATATTGTGCAGGAACGGCTAGAAAGAGAGTATGACATGGATTTGATTACTACTGCACCGACAGTGGTTTATCAGATACTGATGCGTGATGGCACTATCATTGAAATTGAAAACCCATCAAAAATTCCTGACCTTTCTAAAATTGCAGAAATTCGAGAGCCTATTATTACTTCGACTATTTTGGTACCGGAAGAATATGTCGGTGCAGTCATTACATTATGCGTGAGTAAGCGCGGTATCCAAACGAATATGCAATATTTGGGGAGACAGGTCATGCTTACTTATGAAATGCCGTTAAACGAAGTGGTCATGGACTTTTTCGATCGACTGAAATCGACCAGTCGTGGTTATGCTTCATTGGATTATGAATTTAAAGAATTTCGTGCTTCAGATTTAGTGAAACTGGATATATTGATCAACGGTGATAAAGTAGATGCGCTGTCCTTGATTGTTCATAGAAACAGCAGTCAATACCGAGGTCGAGAATTAGTTCAGAAAATGCGCCAGTTGATTCCTCGTCAGATGTTTGATATTGCGGTGCAGGCGGCAGTTGGTGCGCATATTATTGCGCGAGAAACTGTTAAGGCATTACGTAAAAACGTGCTGGCAAAATGTTACGGTGGTGATATTACGCGTAAACGAAAATTGCTGGAGAAGCAAAAAGCAGGGAAAAAAAGGATGAAACGGGTTGGCAATGTGGAAATTCCGCAGGAAGCATTTCTGGCGATTTTGCAAGTTGAAAATAAATAATGATGAGTAAAAATAAAATGCATTCAGTGAGGCATTCATTAAATTTGGGTGAACATGACCAACTTCGGAGTTTGAATTTCTTTTTATTGAAGGAAATGGTATGAATTTTCCTTTGATTTTATTTGTTCTGCTCGTTATCACTGGCAGTATCTGGCTATTAGATATTTTGCTATGGAAAAGAAAACGCCGGCCAGATGAAAATGAACCCTGGTGGATCGAATACCCTAAAAGTTTTTTTCCTATTATTTTAATTGTTTTTAGTCTGCGTTCATTTGTGATTGAGCCGTTTAAAATACCATCTGGTTCAATGATACCAACCTTGCTAGTAGGCGATTTTATTCTGGTAAACAAGTATATTTATGGCATCAGGCTCCCAATCATTAACAAGAAAATATGGGATATCCATGAACCAAAGCGGGGCGATGTACTGGTGTTCCGTTATCCGGAAGACCCATCCATTGATTACATCAAGCGGATCGTCGGATTACCTGGAGACATTATCACTTATCACAATAAGCAATTAATTATTAATGGAGAACCAGTCAGGACGGAATACGAAGGCGACTTTAAATATGTCGAATCAGGGTTTGGATATATTTATTCAGACCGCTTTTCTGAATATTTAAACGAAGGAAATCATTCGATTCTTATTCATCAGGATGTTAAAGGAATACAGTTTTCAAACGTAAGACAATTCAAATTTAGGGAAAACTGTAAATATCGCCGAACTGGATTTACTTGTGAGGTCCCGCCAGGTAATTATTTCACGCTGGGCGATAATCGTGACAGTAGTAGTGATAGCCGCTATTGGGGATTTGTTCCAGAAGAAAATATCGTCGGTAAGGCTTTTATGATTTGGTGGAATTTTGGAGATTTTAGTCGTATCGGGTTATCAATAAAATAACTATTAAAATTTTTCCGAGGGGAGATTATGTATCACAAGACAATACAAGAACAAAAAGGCCTGAGTCTGTCTAGTCTGTTGATATGGTCTGGGATACTAGCGCTGGCGGCAATTTTAGGTATGAAACTTGTGCCGGTGTATATGGAATATTCCTTAATCAAGAAAAATTTGACCGCGATAGCTAGAGAGACTGATCCGCTAAGTACTAACCCTAATCACATCAGATTATCCTTTAATAAGCGTGCTCAGATTGATAACATTCAATCTGTTGGGGGACAGGATATTAAAATCAATAAGGAAAATGGGCGCATTGTTTTGAGCGCTAAATATACAACCAAGATTCCACTCATTGCCAATTTATCTTTAGATATTGATTTTGAGGCTCTAAGCGATTAATACTGAGTAATATCATGATGTCAAATAGAAATAGGCAAGGTAATCACCAATCATTACTTGATACATTCTGTGATCGACTCGGATATTCTTTTTCGCAACCAGAGTTATTGCGCGAAGCACTAACCCATCGTAGCCATAGTGCACCCCATAATGAACGTCTCGAATTTTTAGGCGACGCGGTATTAAACTGTGCTATTGCTGGATTGATTTATAAATATTTTCCGAATTTACCTGAGGGGAATTTATCCCGACTTCGCGCTAATTATGTTAATCAGCAGGCATTATTTGATTTGGCGCTTAGCTTGCAAATGGATAAGATTATTAGATTGGGTGAAGGAGAATTAAAAAGCGGCGGATGTCATCGTCCTTCCATCTTGGCTGATGCTTTTGAAGCTGTATTGGGTGCAATTTATCTGGATAGTAATTACGCCCAGGCAGAAGCAGTGATTACGACACTTTACTTGCCGATGATGAAAAGCATCGATCTTAAAACACAAAGTAAAGATCCTAAAACCTTGCTGCAGGAATTTTTACAAAGCCAAAAATTGGCATTACCGGAATATGCTGTGATTACAACTCTCGGTAAAGCGCACAAACAAAAATTTAAGGTGGAATGTGTGATACCCACGTTTAATATTCGAACCTTAGGTGAAGGGACAAGCCGACGCAGTGCAGAACAAGCGGCAGCAAAATTAGCCTATGAAGAAGTTTGTTTATATCACTGATACTTATATGAACGGAAATATGATTTGTTGTATCTTAATGCATTTGATCTGCCAGAATGACCACTGATGCTGATTTCCGGACTGGATACATTGCAATCATTGGTCGCCCGAATGTGGGTAAATCAACATTATTGAATAAACTGCTGCAGCAAAAGGTCAGCATCACATCCAAGAAAGCACAAACTACTCGTTTCCGAATTAATGGCATCTTAACCGATCAACAAGCACAATTTATCTTCGTGGATACACCGGGTTTCCAGACACAATATACCAGTCGTTTAAACGCTGCCATGAACCGGGTGGTAACGCAAAGCATGCAGGATGTGGATGTCATTTTACTAGTGATTGAAGCCATGCGCTTTGATCAACGCGATCTTGCGGTACTCAAGATTCTGCCAAAAAATATCCCGGTTATATTGGTGGTCAATAAAATTGATATGTTGGCCGACAAGAATGAATTGTTGCCGTTTTTGGGCGATATGGCAAAAGCATTTGAATTTGCAGCCATTATACCGGTGAGCGCCAGGCAAAAAATTCAATTGCCAGAGCTTCTCACTACCATCCGTGGCTATTTGCCCGTTAACCCGCCTTTGTATGATAAGGATGAGATCACTGATCGCAGTGAGCGATTTATCGCGAGTGAATTTATACGTGAAAAATTGTTTCGCTTGATCGGCGATGAGATCCCTTATTCAACCAGCGTTGTGGTGGATCGATTTGAGCTGGAGGGCCATTTACACAAAATTTATGCCACCATTCTTGTAGAGAAACCGAATCAAAAAGCGATCATTATTGGGAAAAAGGGTGAGCGGCTTAAGAAAATAGCCAGCCAAGCGCGCAAAGATATGGAATTGTTATTCGGAGAAAAAGTGTACCTGGAAGTCTGGGTTAAAGTTAAAAGTGGCTGGGCTGATAATGAAAATATATTAAAAAATCTTGGTCATGAGTAGTCGGTTACAAATTATTCTTTTTTGCTGATATCTTGGAAACATCAATGATGATTGAGTTAGGGGTCAATATTGATCATGTGGCCACATTACGGCAGGCCCGCGGAACAAAATATCCGGATCCCATTGAAGCTGCAATGATTGCTGAATCGGCCGGTGCCGATGCCATCACGTTACATTTACGTGAGGATCGCCGCCACATTCAGGATAGGGACGTTGAAATTTTGCGTGAGCAGTTAACGACGAGAATGAATCTGGAAAGTGCAGTGACCGATGAAATGATCGCTATTGCCCTCAGAATCAAGCCTCACGATATTTGTCTGGTGCCTGAAAGGCGTGAAGAACTGACGACAGAAGGCGGGCTTGATGTCATGAAACATTTTGATCAGATCAAGCGCGTATGCCAGAAACTGGGAGAAGCGGGAATACGTGTTTCATTGTTCATCAATGCCGACCCACTGCAAATCGATGCAGCGGCTCGCGCCGGTGCGCCCGTGGTCGAAATTCATACGGGTAGTTATGCTGATGCATCTACCCGCGTAGCCCAAGAAATACAATTTGCAGCCGTACAAAAAGCGGTTGCGCTGGGCATTGATCTTGGCTTAAGAGTCAATGCCGGTCATGGTCTGCATTATGAAAATGTGCAACCCATTGCCGCTATCCGCGAGATTTCTGAACTCAACATCGGTCACGCCATCGTTGCCCGGGCTATTTTTGTTGGTTTTAAACAAGCCGTGCAGGAAATGAAACAGCTCATGCTCGAGGCACGCCAATGATCTATGGCATTGGGACAGATATTGTAGCGTCGTCTCGCATTGCACAATCCCTGGATCGTTTTGGAGACCGATTTGCACGACGTATATTAACCGACAGCGAATGGTCAGAATTTCATGTCAGCAGTAAACCTATCCTGTTTCTGGCCAGCCGCTTTGCTGCCAAAGAGGCGCTCTCTAAAGCAATAGGTACCGGCTTACGCCATCCTGTTAATTTAAATTATATTACTATTGTTCATGATAGCTTGGGAAAGCCTTTTTTTCAGTTTCATCCTGAGCTCAATCAATTAATCAGCGAGAAAGGGATCACGCAACACTATCTTTCGATCAGCGATGAAATAAACATGGTCTGTGCTTTTGTCATCCTGGAGAAATAATCATGTCGCTTGGGCCAGTAATGCTCGATATCGCCGGTACACAACTGACTGCAGGCGACATTAATAGATTGCTACACCCGCTTACGGGCGGGGTCATCCTCTTTACACGCAATTACTTAGATGTCCATCAATTGGTGGAATTGACGCAGCAGATCCATGCATTGCGCAATCCACCTTTATTAATCGCGGTTGATCATGAAGGTGGCCGTGTTCAGCGTTTTCAAAAAGGCTTCACTAAATTGCCCGCAATGCGCGAGTTAGGAAAAATCTGGGATAGGCAACCCGCCCGCGCTCGTCACCTTGCCAAACAGGTCGGTTTTGTGCTGGCGGCAGAATTAAATACCTGTGGTGTGGATTTCAGTTTCACACCTGTGCTGGATCTGGATTATGGACAAAGCTGTGTCATCGGGGATCGTGCTTTCCATCATGATCCAAACGCCGTTTCAGATCTTGCACACCATCTGATGCTTGGTCTCAAAATGGGCGGCATGTCGGCGGTAGGGAAGCATTTTCCTGGTCATGGTTACATTCAGGCCGATTCTCATCTGGAAAAATCAATTGATCAGCGCCGGTACCTGGACATTGAAATGAACGATCTGATCCCGTTTCAGCAAATGATTGATTTGGGACTGGCTGGAATAATGCCGGCACACGTGATCTATCCAAAAGTGGATCAGCATCCTGCGGGTTTTTCTACCGTTTGGTTGCAGAATGTATTACGCACGGAATTGCAATTTGAAGGCTGTATTTTTAGCGACGATTTGAGCATGCAAGGTGCTGCGGATTATCTTGAGTCGATTGTGAAACGTGCACAAACTGCGCTTAGTGCAGGTTGTGACATGCTATTAGTCTGCAATAATCCGCAAGGAGCCGATGAAATATTAAATCAGTTACAATGGGAGATGTCAACGGCCAGCCTTTCCCGCTTGGCTCGGATGCATGCCAGGAATAATTTTGGATCAATGGCAAAATTACGTGAGATCGGTGATTATGTGCAGGCAATTCGTGAAATCAGCATGATCGGGTATGAGAGTGCAGAACTTCCGTGAGAGTAAGTGGGTGTAATTCATCCATCATTAAATAAAGCGATACCTTTTTATCATCATTCACTTACAAAGATTCTTTTCATAAGGTTTAATCATGTCAGAAACGTTTGATGTGGCGGTCATTGGTGCAGGTCCAGGTGGTTATGTCGCAGCCATCCGCTGCGCGCAACTGGGTTTGAATACGGTTTGTATTGATGAATGGAAAAATTCAAAGGGTAAAGCAAGTCTCGGCGGCACCTGTTTGAATGTCGGCTGTATTCCCTCCAAAGCGTTATTGGAATCTTCCGAGAATTACTTCCAAATAAAGCACAAGGTTTCCGCTCACGGTATCACAACAGAACATGTGTCGGTGGATGTTCCGGTCATGATTGCGCGTAAAGACAAAATTGTCACCACGTTTACTGCCGGCATCGCCTCATTATTCAAAAAAAATAAAGTCAAGTCCGTGCATGGCAGGGGAACATTATTGAAACGCGAGAACTCTGCAAATAGTTGGCAAATAAAAATTGATGATAACGGCAGTACGGAAACCATCCAGGCAAAACATGTCATCGTAGCAACCGGTTCTGTGCCGCGATCGTTATCTTTTGTGCCGATTGATAATGACATGATTCTGGATAACGCCGGCGCTTTAGCTTTAACGGAAGTACCTCAACGGCTGGGTGTTATTGGTGCAGGTGTAATCGGCCTTGAAATGGGTAGTGTATGGTGCAGACTAGGTGCGGAAGTGACTATTCTGGAGGCGATGCCCGGCTTTCTGATGGCGGCTGATGAGCAGATAGCCAAAGAAGCTAAAAATATATTTGCCAAAGAACCTGGTTTTCAAATCAACACCGGAGTCACTATCCGATCGGTTAAAACTTCCAATAATACGGTGATTATTAATTACACGGATTCCAATAACCAGGAGCAAGTTTCTGAAGTCGATAAATTAATTGTTGCGATTGGCCGCATTCCCAATACCACGGGATTGGGCATACAAGAAAATGGCTTGTTGCTGGATGAACGTGGGTTTATTGTAGTTGATCAGTACTGCCGCACCAATCTGTCTAATGTTTACGCCGTGGGCGATGTCGTTCGCGGCCCGATGCTGGCGCATAAAGCATCTGAGGAGGGTGTTGCCGTTGCTGAAATGATAAGGCATATGGAGAAGGGTCAAGCCACTGAAAATGAGGAAGTTGATTTCAACACCATTCCCTGGGTGATTTATACGGCACCTGAAATTGCCTGGGTAGGAAAAAATGAGCAGGAATTGAGAGCTGCCGGTATCGCCTATAAAGCAGGGCAGTTTCCATTTATTGCCAACGGTCGTGCACGTGCAATGGGTGAAACCAGTGGATTTATTAAAGTGCTAGCCGACGAAAAAACCGACCGCGTGCTGGGTGTGCATATGATCGGTCCCCATGTTTCAGAACTTATTTCAGAAGCAGTGATGGCGATGAAATTTTCCGCCAGTAGTCAAGATATTGCTTGTATTGTTCATGCTCATCCGTCTTTATCGGAAGTGTTTCATGAGGCAGCCCTTGGGGTGGATAAGCGTGCTTTGCATATTTAGAGTTTTAGGTGTTTCAATGATCAACTGCCTTTGCACTACTATTCGTATTTATTGAGCCTTATTCCAGATTCTTCATCGGAGGTGTTTCGTTCCCCATGTGCTGCTGCCAGTTTAGTGTTCTTCACTTGGTCAAACCTCAGTTGTTGAGCGTTTTCCCGGTTAAGAGTGAGTTCAGGTTAGATTGCTGATTTGGAGGCCTGGGATGCATAATTGTATTCAGTCTATTTTGTATTCAGTCTATTTTTATTTACGACTATTGAACTGAAAAAAATGCTTCCTACAACCCCAGAAAAGATTTGTAGTACGAAGAAATGTTATTTACTCCCATGTAAATAAAATACATAAGTATTGAGCAGATAGAGCGTGAACAGACCGACGTTAACCCAGCCGATGCTGATGAACGAGCGGGGATTGGGTCGATAAACCAAGCCAACAATGACGATCCCGCTCATGATGACAGCAGACATGGCGGAAAGAGCGTGTAGGGGCGAAGTATATGTCAGGATCGGGCCGGTCAGAAAAATCATATCCACTAACGCCAGTAGAAAAATATCAAACAGATTGCTGCCCAATATATTGGCTATCGCCATATCCATCGCACCGATGCGTAATGCGGCAATGCTCACGGCGAGTTCCGGAAGTGAGGTGGTCGCAGCAATAAACAGCGTTCCTACAAAGGTATTGTGCCATCCCATCACTTCAGCCAACCGTGCGCCCACAAGCGGTAAGTATATGCCGGCAGCGATGACTACTAGGGCAAACAGAGTAAAGCGCGTGTAAGCCTGACTCAAGGTTGTCTCCGGATAACGATCAGCCGCTTTTTCAACGAACCCTTTTCCCTGCGCACGCTCATGAACATATAATGCCCGCATGGCCAATATATAGAAAAATATGATCGCGGGAGTATAAGCGCCTATATGGGCAACGTTAAAAGTAGCTTTGTCGACCAGCAGTACATTCAAACCCACACACCCAATCAATATCACGCCGAATCCTGCCGACAGAATATGGCTGGGACTGGCCTGGCGGTACAGCGACTCGCCACGCACCAGGAAATCCAGGACGACCAGGATAGTCAGATTAAATACGCAGCTGCCTACCAGGGTACTCACAGCGATATCGGGTACATTAGCCAATGTGACTGCACTAACGCCAGTCGCCAGCTCAGGCAATGAAGTGATAGTAGCCAGCAGAATTAATCCGATCCAAGTGCAGGACAAACCACTTTTGTCAGAAATGACATCGGCATAGCGGCACAGTTTTGTACCTGCCCAGCCGATTAATGCGGCGCAAACGCAAAACTCAGACCAGATCAGCAGTGTAGTAAACATATAACCTCCACTTTATGATTTCGCTGGTTAGTTGGGTGAGTATTGCCAGATTTCCGCTCTTATTGCGATAGGATGTGCCAATGCAAAGAGGCGCCTCAATAGTATTTTCAAGAGCTTTATATAAATGATGCGCTTTCTTTTGTCCAGTGCATCCTGTGTGGTTAACGCCGCCCATCGTACCAAATCGGCAGTTTTTTCTTATCCTGCAGGGCGCGGCGTGGGCTGAGGAAAACGCTTAAAATCTGACCGGCGATTTCCCGGCCGGTATAAAGCTGCACTTTACGGGGTGAGGTAACCAAGGGGTGACGGGTTAGAATGGTGAATTTCAGGCCGTGCTTGCGCCCCCATTTTTTCAGCAAGCGGCTTAAATCAATTTCATCCGCCGCAAACAGATCCTGATTGAATCCACCTACTTCACGGAAAGCATCGGCACGGCACACAACCAATGCACCGGATGCCCAGCGACACAAAACCGAAGTGATTGTCCATAAATGCATGAGGGTTGCTCCCCACCACGGCAAATTCGGCATATGCATGACGCTGCCGCAACCTACATATTGACCGGTTTCAATCATTTTCAGAATATCGGCTACCATGCCGGGATTGAGTAAGCTATCCGCGTCCACAAACAAAAGCCAGTCACCCGTTGCGACTGCAGCGCCCGCATTACGCGCGCGGCCGATCTGATTAATCGGCTCGAATACGACTTTTGCCCCGGCCAGCCTGGCCAGCTTTGCTGTTTTATCGGTTGAGTTATTGTCAACAACGATGACTTCGTAAGTAAACCCCGATTTCTGATTGGCAGCCAGTGACTCAGCAATGGAATCCAGGCAGTGTGTGATCAAGCGCTCTTCATTAAAGGCAGGGATGATAATGGATAAATGCATAGGTGAACAAGTAAACAATAATAGATTTTGAGGTAAGACATTATTATCCCCCAAAACCGGATAAAAGCGAGCAACAGGATAATGCGAAATAGTAGTCGAGCAGAATGGCCATGTCGCCGAATTAGTAGCCAGATGCAAAAAAATCTAATCTCAGCCACTTCGTTTCGCGCACGCAAAATAAAATCAGCCATTCTGTGTTCCTGCAGAATACTGCTCCTATTCGGTTATACTGCTTCAGTCAGAAATATGGATGAAATGAGGGAAATAGCATGAAATTAATCACATTATTGATTATCGGCTTGATCGTGGGCGGATTATCTGCATGTTCCAGCACAAAACCTGTTTTATATCCAAATACCTATTTACAATCCGTAGGAAAAGAAGTAGCAGAACAGGATATTGAATCTTGCAAGCAATTGGCTGAATCATCCGGTGCTAAGGAAGGACATGGCAAGGTCGGTGATGTGGCAACCAGTACCGCGATGGGAGCGGGCGTTGGTGCAGCGGGTGGTGCTGTCGGTGGAGCGATTTATGGTTCGGCTGGTCAAGGCTCCATGGTGGGTGCGGCAAGCGGCGCTGCAATCGGATTGCTTAGAGGAATCCTGTACTCGGCAAGACCGGCTCAGCCTAGTCAAGCTTATGTGAATTTCGTATCCCGATGTTTGCAAGAGAAGGGCTACGAGGTTACTGGCTGGCAGTAATGCGTGGGCGGTGCCATAGCTTTTAAATTTGGTAATGTAACGCTATGAGCTAGGCTTAGAGGCCTCCCGCTCTTTCTGTAACCAGTAAGGCCAATATGCCTAATAATAGAATAATGACCCATTTGAGATGATGAGCGATGTTGCGCAATAGTATTTTTGTTTCTTCGTCCATGCTGTTATCCACCTATTCTTGATTGGGTATAGTATAACCAATCTAAATCAAAATATGGTTTTGAGAAATCGATAACTTTGAACTGTCTCGTAGTGCCCTGTTTAAACATTCACTTCTTTCTTAATGATTTATTCTGACAATAGAATTGCCGGAAGAAATTGCGAGTATTTTTAATTCTTGAGCAATTGAGCCGTGATATCAACAGATGCTCTTTAAACTTAAGGTAGGGGGATAGCAATGAATAGAGAAATTTTTTGATGAGGAGAATGGCATTTATCCTGTTGCTGTGAATAATGAAGAGGACGCGCTAATGGATAGTAAAATTCCGGTAGGACGGTTTGCAAGACCATTGATGAATTTGAGACATGCAGTGATTTTGTTGATGGTGAAGAAAATGATGATGTCGATTTCGATTTGCTGGGATTGTCTTAGGTTGCCAAGTTGACAGCGCCTTGTTCGATAGACCGCAGGGGTAATTTTCTTGACTCAGAGGAGCTGAATATGACCAATACTGATGTGGAGATTCTAGAAAAAACAGTTTGTTTTGAAGGTTTCTTCCGCGTGGAACGCTATTGCTTGCGGCATCGATTATTTAATAGTAATTGGAGTCATCCATTGACGCGCGAGTTATTTGAGCGAGGTCATGCAGCGGCCGTGTTGCCGTATGATCCCATCCGGGATGAAGTGGTTCTGATTGAACAGTTTCGTGCGGGCGCGCTTGCAGCACCAGGTGGTCCGTGGCTGCTGGAGATAGTGGCCGGCATGATTGAAGCTGGTGAAACAGCCGAAGAAGTAGCGAAGCGAGAAAGCGTGGAAGAAGCAGATTGTGTCATTACTGATCTTATTCCGCTGTATGACTATCTGGTCAGCCCGGGCGGCACGACAGAGCGCGTGGCCTTATTTTGTGGTCGGGTCGATGCGACGCATGCAGGGGGTGTGCATGGCGCAATTGACGAAGGTGAGGATATCAAGGTGCATGTCGTCAAACTGGAAACGGCACTGACATGGCTGAATTCAGGCAAGCTAAACTCCGCCAGCGTGATCATTGCACTGCAGTGGCTGGCTTTAAACCGACATACCGTGCAAAGGCAGTGGTCCTCTTCCTGATGCAGGAGTTCAATGACTGGTTAACAGTCCATAGCGCATCTCTAGGTTATTTCGCCTTCTGGCCTGGGTTTTTCTTTCGCCAGAACAATTTCGACTGCGCCAGTTCTTTCCACCTGGCGCTGG
>CBFGXU010000031.1:0-19393 GCA_965652935.1 uncultured Nitrosomonas sp. | reverse complement strand
ATACTGGAGATCCTAATCCTCCGGCACCAATCACTAAAACCCTGCTGCTTTTGAGCTGCTTCTGTCCTTCCAGGCCCACTTCGGGAATTAATAGGTGTCGGCTATAGCGTGAAATTTTGTGGTTGCTTAAGTCCTCTACCGGCTTGACTAAAGGTGGTAATCTCATAAAAGTTCCTCGTTTATTTTAATGAGTATGTTTTAATTTCATCCGCGTGGCTGGTTGGCATCCATTCCAGATCCTCAATTATCCATTGATTAATAGTAAGAATATTTGCTTGGTGAACCTTGCGCTGTAGTTATTTTTGAGAAAATTTAAATTAAATTGACGAAGTTGGGAATGCGACAAATTGTCGCGCGGCAATTTGTCGCAGCATGAATGGTTATCCTAAGGAGTGATCATTGCACGAGAAAAATGGAAATTCCTGTTATGAAATAAAGCGCTAATGAAAGGATTCATTTGCAGACGTGTTTCTTATATTCAATAATAGCTGAACGCTCAAGTTCCAATAATTTTTGTTACTGACCAATATAAACCCGGGAGGATACCTACCATGACACATACAAACGACAAGATTCTGCCCGCAGGCACTCAAATCGGTGTTTATGAAATTAAAGATGCTGTAAAAATGGGAGCTTTCGATATTGTTTACCGCGCCTGGAATCACCATCTCAAGGAGGGGGTAAAAATACAAGAGTATTTTCCGCGTGATTTTGCCATGCGTACAAGTGATGGACTGGGAGTTGAACCCAAGTCCGCAACTGATAAGGAGAATTTTGAATATGGATTGAAGGCATTTTTGCATCAGGCTGAAGTGCTTACACAAATCGAACATCCCCATCTTGAGGTAGCTGAGAATGTCTTGCAGTTTAATGGAACAGCTTATCTGATGATGAGAATCCGAAAAGGCATATCGCTTTCCAGGTTAATGCAGTCTACAGCGGCACTTGCCGAGACAGAATTAAAATTCATCCTGGTATCGATTCTGACCGCTTTGCAAAAAATACATGAGCACAAGATTGTGCACGGCGGCATCCAGCCGGCGGCGATTGTTTTGAATCAGGAAGGTGAGCCACTGCTGATTGATTTTGCCGCGGCACGATTGGCTATCGCTGAACGGGCCGCGCTGCTTGCCGATGAGCTGGCCGCGGGTTACGCACCGGTGGAACAATATGAGGCAGCGGAAAAGGCCGGGCCTGCAACTGATTTTTATGCACTGGGTGCCACGATGTATTATTGTATAACGCATCAGCAGCCGGTTGTGGCGCAGAGCCGTAGAATGATTTTAAGTACAGGCGGGCCTGATCCGATGGCTTTGCCCGCTGAATCTGGGGATACCCGCTACAGTGCGGAATTTCTAAAAACAATCAACTGGATGCTGCAACCTGAGTATGATCATCGACCACAATCGGCAAGCGAGATACTCACGCTACTCGAATCACAGCATGCCAGCAAACAAGCAAAACCATTAACGTCCAGGCAAGCAGCCACAGATACTGCCAAACGTAATAAGAAGCCCTTATGGATCGGTGCCACGGCCGGGATAGTTGCTTTAGTGGCTGCTGCTTTATGGTTTAATGAAAAGAAACCTGCAGAAATTTCAAATGATCCATCAGGTACAGTAACCGCTCAACCTTCCTTACCACATCATTCCGCGAAATCAGCCGTAACAGTTGAACCAGAAACAAAAGCAGATCAATCCGCCACTGCAACTGTCACCGAATCAAATGTGGCATCTAGCTCAGAAAGAATATCCGCGGCCGCCCAAGAAACCGTGGGTGAGGCTGAAAAGCAGTTAGCAGAAAGAGAATCTACTCCAACAAGTTCACTGGCTAACGAGCCGGAATCTGGCAGCGAACAGTTAGCAATCCTGGATCAATCAGCAATATTGGATGAATCGATACAGTCCAAGCAATCCAATTCTTCACAACAATCAACTGATACCGATCTCATTAAGAAACATTTGGCTACCGCGGGAAAAGCCATGAAAGCAGGACGTTTGACCACACCCTTGAAGGATAATGCCTATACATATTACCAGATGGTTCTTAGACTAGAACCAGATAATGCGGAAGCGCTCGCAGGTTTGCAGAAAATAGTTGACCGCTATATTCAGTTTATTGGCAAAGCGAGAGCTGAGGGCAGATTCTATGATGCAAAACTGTATCTGAAAAGGGCTGAATCGGTCATGCCGGGTGATCCTAAGCTGCAGAGTATTCGAGCCGAGCTAGCTGCTGTTAAATAAGGGATTGTTAGGTGCTGCTTCTTAGCGGGAAGTAAAGCAGGAGATTACTCAAGATACAAGACTGAACAAGTCCTTCGCATCCTCTGGTTCGGGCAGCAACCCTGCCTCGCTGCCTAATTGATGTTCTAAAGCCAGTTCGTACATTAAGCGCAGCGTTGAAAAATCTTCCAATGCAAAGCCAACTGAATCGAATAGGGTGATTTCAGCAGGGTTTTCCCTGCCTTGCTTGCGTTTGGTGACGAGTTCCCATAATTCAGCATAAATGCTACTTGCATCGCACTGTTGTACTTCGCCTTCTTTCAATGCCTGCGGAATAAATTCAACGACAACTTTTGATGCTTCGATCAATTCCCGGCCTAATTCGGTTTTTCCTGGGCGATCACCCCCCATGGCGTGAATATGCGTACCTGGTGCAATATCTTGCAATTCAAACAATCTCTGCCGTGTATTTTTTGCCGTTGCAGTAATGATGATATCGGTATCGTGGACAGTATTGCGGATGTTAGCGCAGGGTATCAGTTCGAAATCATACGGTGCCATATTGCGCGAAAATTTAGTCATCGCTGCGGCATCAGTATCGAAGTAGCGTATTTTTCGTAATGGAAAAAGACTGTTAAAACCCATCACCTGAAATTCAGCCTGTGCTCCAGTACCGATAATCGCTAAAGACTGAGCATCTTCCCTGGCCAAGTACCTGGCCGCCAAAGCGCCGGTTGCCGCCGTGCGGAAAGCGGTCAACAAGGTCATTTCACTAAGCAGCAGGGGATAGCCGGTAGCAGTATCACTGAGCTGGCCGATGCCGGTCACGCTCAGCTTGCCTTGTGCCGTATTGCCGGGATAGGCGCTGACATATTTGAACGCATAAAAATGGTCGTCCGCGCAAGGCATCAATTCAATGGCCCCTTGGGGAAAATACGTTGCCTGCCGTATGGTTTTTTGAAATGCATCCCAACGGGAAAAATCAATTTCCAGAGCGGCTATCAATCTGTCAAAAAAAGTTTTAAGGCCGATAACTTTGATCAGTTTCTGGATATCGTTAACACTGATAATCTTCATTACAGTTTCCAACGAGGTAAGTAAATCATACGATGATTACTCTTTCAATCAGTTACTTGCTAAAGGTACAGTGCACTATCAAACAAACGCGATACCCGTCTGTATGAGTCCCGTTAAATTGATATTCTCGGTATTGGAGTGACTGTCTGCTGCCAGGATAGCTAATGCGCCAATGGATATTTCACCATTATCAAGCAGTTTGACGTAAGGGGATTTTTCAGCTTTTGAGGGCATTGCTCCGAACAGGTTATGCCATAACTGCGTTACCATGTCGTCGTGGCTGGTGAAACCTGCCGCATTGATCGCAAGTTCACCCAATTGTTCATAGCTCAAGCCTTTATCCGCTTCAGTCAAACCGATACCGACATATTCCTGATTGGCGACAGTAGCAGCACCGAACACGGCGCCTAGTAACTTGGCCACCTGACCGGCGTGGCCATCCAGATCCAGTGCTAATTTGATATCATCAAATTGCAATCGTTCAATATTTATCAGTGTGTCCTGGTTAGCCGGATTGGTATTGGCCGTGATGGTGTAGCCGTTGGTGGCTTTGCTCAGCGCGTAATGCTCGCGTTGTGATTGCACCCGGATGGTGTCAATTCCTTGGCCGCCATCCAGCATATTGCTGCTGTCGTTTCCGATCATAAGGTCGTTACCCTGACCGGTCGTTGCATTTTCAATCGTAACACCATTAGCAATCCATACATTGGGAACGGGCGAGCCAACATTTACGCCATTGGATTGAGCATACACTGGCTGACCGATAAAGGAGGCACCCGCCGGTTTCAAATCAACGCTGGCGGAAGCTGTACCGGTGTACTGAAGAGTGTCGATGCCCCCTGCATCCCAGAGAGTTTCATGGTAAGCATGTGTGTCGTCATAGTTGTAAGCTTCATTGCCGGCATGAAAATTATTGTTGGCACCATATACATATTGTATGGCCGCAATATCCAGCATCATCGGTGTCGTAGGGTGAAAGGAAAATTCATTCCCTTCATTGCTTGCCAGATCTGCATAGGTATAGCTCATGACGGTGTATAGAGTGTTATCCAGATTGGGCGGAAGCGTGATTGCTGCTGGGTCATCGGGATCGAAAAAGGGATGTTTGAGACCTAAAGCATGGCCAATCTCATGCAATAAGGTTTCAAACGAAATGCTGCCCGGGTCCCATTCCTGAAAGTTCAGAAGCCCTAATGTGTTCATCCAGATATCACCAGCCCGGGCACTGAATCCTGGCAGATAAGACCATGCCAGGGTGAATTCATCCGGATCTTCGCTATATGCTGCACGGATATCGCCTACTTCATCGGGTGTTTCCGTAATCTTGATAAAATTCACATTGGCGACGTTGGCCCACTGTTGCAAAGCTCGTTCAAAATTGATTTGGTCATTGCTGGTCAGCGGTGTGGCTGCACTTCTCCATGGTTCACCATCACCGAACGGGGAACCATAACCTGACCCGGACTGGGTAGACCAGAACAAGGGGCTGTTGCTGGTGGGGAAACTATAGGAAATGGCCGGATTGGTCCAGCGCAGGTCATATAATAACGCATCAGTCGTATTGACATTGGCCGGATGAATGTCAGTAACACTGCTTGAAACAAAAGGGGTAGGCATCAATAAATCCTGGTGATCGTCAAAAGGAATGAATGCAACATGAACTGCCGTATAGGTATGTTTTTAACATACTTTTGGACGACTTCACAACTTCCAGCTTAACAGTGATGCACTACTGGGATTTTCCGCTTACTCGATGCTTTCTTCGTTAGATTCTACCGAAAACCGATAGCCCGTTCCCCGCACTGTTTGTACCAGATGTTCTTTGCCCACAGGCTCAAGAATTTTTCGCAGCCTGCGGATATGGACATCAACGGTACGGTCTTCGATGAAAACATGATCGCCCCATACTCGATCCAGTAGTTGTGCACGGGTATGTACGCGTTCTTTATATGCCATCAGAAAATGTAGCAGACGAAATTCAGTCGGACCCAAGTTGACTTCCGCTGGTTTTGACGGTTCGTCATGGCTATATACATGAACCCGATGGGTAGTCGGATCAAGCCTTAACCCCCCAAGCTCGATAATTTCATCCGACATTTCCGGCAATCGTCGGCGCAACACCGCTTTGATTCGGGCGAGTAACTCGCGGGGTGAAAAAGGTTTGGTAATGTAATCGTCCGCTCCGGCTTCTAGCCCGGCAATTTTGTCATTTTCCTGGATGCGGGCAGTGAGCATGATGATGGGAATGGCTTTGGTACGTTCTTCCTGTCTTAGTTTCCGCGCAAATTCTAAACCCGTGATGTCAGGCAGCATCCAATCCAGCAATACCAGATCAGGTAAGACATTGTTGATCAACAGCCTGGCCTGTTCTGCACTGTCAGCGCATAACACCATATGACCTGCTCTTTTCAAATTGAGAGCAATCAATTCCTGGATTGCAGGCTCATCTTCAACAACGAGTATTGTTACAGCCATATTATTTATATGAAAAGTGGGTAGAAGTTGCTGAGATAATATAAATAAAGCGTTACATTTTTATGACAGTATTATGAATGTCATGATTTTTTGTTAGCTAATAAAATAATCTGACTTATCGAATACCAATTGTCTTAGCGCTAAATAAGATAGCAATAAGCGAATGAGCTCGAGCATTGCCAGGATTAGTGCAGATCAGCAATGATATGTTCGGCGATGTATTACTAATCCATTCCATTTTTTTAGAATCTCGATCAGATCCGACAATAAGCTCAGAATTCTTGCGCTTATCTTCTGAATAGCTAAGCAATATCAATATAAAAGCTTATGCCATTACGGTAATTTCCTGTTTTCAATGGATGTTAATCCTGACAGTGGATGAGTGCGCCGTAGGGTGACTCCTCCGGTCAACAGTCCTTTATTAAATGACATCGAACTGTCATGAAAGTGAAATATTCAGCTTGTAGTATGCACGCATTGCTGATGAGGGATTTATGCAACTAGTGTTTAAAAAAATTATTTCATTAATTGGATTGGTGTGGCTGCTTTCTGCTTCTATGGCGATGGGTAGCAGCATAGAGAATTTGGCGAAATCGCTGGCCAGGATCCGGGGTGAAGTCGAGACGTTACAGACTCAACTGGATACTGAAAAAGAAAAGCACGGGAGCCGAATGTCTGCGCTCACTTCGCAATTGGCGGATTTAAGTGTCGAAGAAAGAAGACAAAAACTGAGTATCGAGAAGCTGCAAAATTCCATTGAAAAACTGGGTGTAACTGCACAACAGGCGGAGCAATCCGGTGAGAGCCTGAAACCTGTTTTGTTAACAGCCTTGGGTGAGTATAAGCATCATATTCAAAACGGCTTTCCATTCAAAATGGAAGACCGAATCAAAGCTATTAATGATCTGGAGAATAATGTTTCCAATCAGCAGATTGATCCCAATAAAGCAGTCAATCAAGCCTGGTCATTGATCGAGGATGAGATTCGCTTAAGCAAGGAAAATGGAGTCTATCAGCAGACGATTCCGCTGAACGGCGAAAAGGTGCTGGTGGATATCGCCAAGCTGGGCACGGTATTCCTGTTTTTCCAAACCCGGGACAATCAGAGCGGTATGGCTAAGCGAACGGCGGACGGTTGGAAATACGAGACCGTCGATAACACGGCCGATATGGAGCGGATCAGGAATTTATTTGATTCGTTGAAGAAACAGATCCGTCAGGGTTATTTTGAATTACCGAATCCGTTGAGAAAATGAAGAAAATTTTATTGATCGCACTGTTGCTGGTAATGACCGGTTCAGCCTACGCCAAAGAGAACAAAACCACTGTTGCATCAGAGGATGTGCCAGCCTCAGCATCGGAAGCCAAGCCCGAAGCTGCTGCCCCTAAAAAACAGAGCTCAGCCAAACAGGAAGCCGTTAATCTGGAAACCGCCTACAAACGCGAATTTGCCTTTCTGGAAGCACAGAAGCGGGAATTGACCGAACGGTTGAAAAATTATCAAGCCACTGCCAAGCGCGAGGAACAAGCGCTCAGCAGCAAGATTAACGCGCTTGAGCGCAGTTCCGTGGAGCGTTCAACCAAAATTGATCAACTCACTGCGCAGTTGACGGAATCTGAGCGCAAAGAAGCTGCTGTCACCGAACGCAGTGATGCTTTGGAAACCACTTACCTGCAAGCGGAAGCGACCCTGAAGAATCACGGCATTGAAATGTCTTCCGCCATGAAAGAGGAAAAAGGTAACGATCCGGTCAAGGTTGATTTTTTGTTTAAGCAAGCCTTGTCTTTACTTCAGACTCTTGGGGCAATCCAGACAAAACCGGGCAATTTTTTTCTGGAAGATGGCAGACAAACACAGGGAAATATCATTCATTTAGGCAATATCGCGGCTTTTGGCGCGAGTCCTGAAGGCGGTGGCAGCCTGGTGCCTGCGGGGGGTGGTGATTTTAAGGTATGGAAAGGTGTCGGTTTCGATACCGCTACAGCTTTGAGTAAAAACCAGCAGCCTGACCTGTTGCAATTATATTTATTTGAATCACGGACCAGTGCTATCGAGGAAGCGCCGGAAAAGACCATTATCGGGATTATTGACTCGGGTGGCCCGATTGGCTGGGTTATCGTGATACTGGGCGGTGTTGCAGTGTTTTTGATCCTGATCAGGGCTTATTTGCTGCGCTCGAACAGTGCTGACACGCAACAGTTGACTGACCAGATTATTCAGCAATTGTCTTCCGGTGATCTGGAAGTGGCTAAAAAAAATTGTGAAGGCAATTCATCCGCCATCGGACGGGTTTTGCACTATACCTTGCGGCATTTGAAGGATGACCGGGACCACATGGAAGGCATCGTGTACGAGGCAATCCTGCAAGAATCCGGTCCGCTGGACCGATTTGGGCCAGCCATTCTGGTGATTGCCTCGATTGCGCCGTTACTGGGTTTGCTGGGGACGGTAACCGGGATGATCGAAACGTTTGACATGATTACCGAGTTTGGTACCGGCGATCCAAAATTGCTGTCTGAAGGCATCGCTATTGCATTGGTAACCACAGAATTGGGTCTGATTGTCGCCATTCCGGCGTTATTGCTGGGTTCTTTATTGTCTTCCTGGGCGAGGAATATTAAGCGCGACATGGAGCATTCAGCGCTCCGAATCATTAATGTTTTTCTAGGTGGTGGGCTTGATCTGGAAGAAGTGAATGTGCCGGCTGTCGACGAAAACAATCTGGCATTAAATAACGCGTGATATGAATCTTTCCGAGCAGATTTTGTTAATCAAGGAATTGTTTGCTGCCGGTGGGATTGTCATGCCGCCGCTGGTGCTGTGCATATTGTTGCTGTGGTATGGCTTGGGTTACCGCTTCTGGGTCATGAAGGAACCTAAATTGATGGCGGTACGCGACATGCTGAAATATTATCAGCAGCATGAAGACAAGCCAGGCAGAAATATCGTGGCCCGCGCGGTCAAGCAAGGGCTGGAGTTAAAAAGAAAAGGCGTCAGAAATCTGCGGCGTCACCTGGATGCGGCTTTTTATGATTATGAGAAGGAAATTGGAAAATTCTCTGTGCTGGTACGCGTGGTGATTCTGATTTCACCCTTGCTGGGTTTATTGGGTACCGTGATTGGCATGATTGAAACATTTGATTCGCTGGCAACCATGACATTGTTTTCTCAATCCGGGGGTATTGCCGGCGGCATCTCGCAAGCCTTGTTTACTACCCAGATGGGTTTGACGGTTGCGATTCCTGGCTTATTGGCGCATAGCATCCTGAACCGGAAGCAACATCAGATCGAGCAAGATCTTGCTCAGGTTAAAGACCTGCTGTGCCATCAAACCAATCCCATTTTCCAACGGAAAAAAATTCATGATTAGAAATAACGAGCCTGCTGAAGCTGAAGCCACGATTGATATGGCGCCATTGATCGATATCGTTTTCATCTTGCTGATTTTCTTCATGGTGACGACGACTTTCGTGAAAGACATGAAACTGGAACTGGAGCGACCCAAGGCCAGCAGTTCTGTCGCGGCGTCGAGTAAGGCGATTCGGTTGTTTATTGACCGTAATGGCGACACTTACATGGATGGTGAACCGGTACGTTTGTGGCTGATACAGAGCAAGTTACGTGATTTGTTGAGTACTTCCTCCAGCAAAGTAGTTCTGGTGGTGACCGATGAAGGGGTACCGGCGGGAAAACTGGTTGAAGTAGTCGATCAGGCACGCTTGGCAGGCGCCGAGAGCGTGGGTGTGGCAACTAAAAAAGAAGCGGGGTAAAACAAAATGGAAACGATGACATGGAAAAAACATATGGCAGGGGTGGTGTCGATGCTGTTCGGATTGATACTGGTTTTTGGTCTGATTGTATTGATGAATCATTATATGAGCAAGATCGAACGGACACCTCCTCAGGAAGTGACAGAAATCAGCATGACCAAAGAGATCAAGCAAGAACCCAAGAAAGAAATCAAGAAAGTAGAACCCAAAAAACAAGTAACCCGGCCGCAAGCGCCAGCACCTTTCAAAGGACTGGATACTGCGCTGTCCGGTATCGATCTGGGGTTGCTGGGACTGGATGATGGTCAGGGAAGAGATTTGGATGACAGCTTGCTGGGTAAAACGGGTAACGCTGTCATGACAGCCGATCTGGTCGATGTGCCGCCAAAACCGGTTACCAGAGGAACCTTTAAATATCCGCCTACAGCTAAAAAGAATGGCATTAAGGGGTATGTCGTCTTGTCCGTGCTGGTGGAAAAGGATGGCTCTGTCAATCAAGTGCAAGTGCTGGAATCGAGTCCCTCAGGCATGTTTGATTCGGCTGCCTTGCAAGGTATCCGCGCATGGCATTTCGAGCCGGCAAAATATAAGGGTGATGCGGTCCGGGTATGGGCTAAACAAAAGATCCGGTTTGACCTGTCCTGAGTTTCCATGCTGACGCTTGAATGCAGAAAATGACAAACCCGGTTGCCAGGTTGATTCAGTGCAGCATTGCTGCGATCGCTCTTGGCTTTTACAGCCATCTTTTACCGGCAGCCGAGAATAAAGGCCAGCCAACAGACTTTATCGAGCTGGCGGCGGTGATGCTCAAAGACGGCCACCATGACCGCGCATTATTAGCGTTGCAAAGCGTGGATCTGGAAAATAAGAAAACCGATTTGGCCAGATTTTATACTTTGCAGGGCTTGGCTTACATGGGCTTGAACGATCTTGAGGCGGCCAAAGATAGTTTGCAGCAAGCGGTCAAGAATGGGCAGAAAGACCCGGCGATTTTTATCTATCTGGCGCAAACCTATTTTGGGCTTAAAGATTACAAGCAGACCATTGATGCGATTGGCAAGGCAGGCAGCCTGGTCAATAAAGATGCTGCATTGATCAGTTTAAAAGCCGAATCCTATTGGCATCTGAAACAAACTGAAGCAGCGATTAATGCTTTGAATGATGGGCAAAGAGCTTTTCCAGCGGATCTTCGTTTTCTGAAGAGAAAAGTTTTTTATTTCGTCGAATTGGGACTGTATCAGGAAGCAGTCAGGCTTGGCAGAGAATATTTGCAACGATCAAAAGCCAGTGCCGCCGATTATGTGGCATTTGGCAATGCGCTGCGGCTCAGCAAAGAATATCAGGAAGCATTAAATATTCTGGAAATCGCGCGTCTGCAATTTCCACAGGATGAAATGGTTGCCAAGCTGCTTGCGCACACTTATCTGGATCAAGGAAAACTCAATTCGGCGGCATTCATTCTGGAACAAGCGGCGTTGCTGAATCCCAATCTGCAAGCCGAAGCAGCGGAAATCTACCGGCGTGCAGGCCGCCTTCATAAGGCATTGACGCTGAACGAGAGCATCAGCGATCAGAAAGTAAAACTTAAGCAACGCTTATCCATCTTGCTGGCGTTAAAGCAGTTTGAACGCGCCGCCAATATGGAATCCGGTTTGTACCGTACCGGCTTGCTGGAAGATCAGGATGTGCGCTATGCGTTGGCCTATGCTTTGTTTTCAAGTCGCCGCTTTGCTGAAGCGAATAAGCATCTGGATCATTTAAAGAATGCTGAGCTTTTTAGAAAAGGAACCGAGCTTCGCCGCCTGATGGAAGTTTGTAAAGCCGAGCCGTGGCAATGTACTTGATGCGATTACGACAGTCGATGATGAATTCTGAGCGAAAAAAGTACCCGCTGCGTTTTTGTCTGCATTTTTGTTGATGCCGTCTTAACGCCTACTCAAGATATTTTCCTTAATTAACAACTGAAACTTATCTTTACCAACCAATCGGATTGCACGTGGAGAGGTACTGATACGCCGAATGAACACTGAATCTCACCCATCTTTCTGGTCATACGTCATCGCTGCACTGGTTCTTGTGGTTACCATGGCGGTAAGTCCTGCTGCCCGTGGAGATACTGAAAAAGCCGAGTTTTCCATTCATCTGTTCCAGAATGGATTGCCCATTGCGGATGCTGAACTGCTGATCAGGAGTGAAACCTATGACCAGTCCGCTGCAAAACTGATTTTTGAGGCCACACCATCAACTTATAGTTGGCAGCCTGACGAGGATTCGCCACTGAAGACGAATGCGAACGGTGCCGTAGCCGGAAAATTACCTCCCGGCTTTTACCACATGACCATTAAAACCAAAGATCAGACTTTTGATTTCGATTTACCGTTGCGTCCGGCAGAAAATGCACAGATTCTGGTGACTTTTTATTCAAGTAAAAAGAAACCCTTGTTGAATATTGAAAGCTCGGTAACCGGAACAATGGCGGGAGCTGACGCCGCTGCTGAAGCACCGCGTGAGCAGGGGGAAGGAACTGTCACTGTACACGTCGTATCCCGCGAAACCGGCAAACCGATCAAGGATGTGCAGGTTTTTCTCAGCGGCATAAAACAAAAATTGCGAACAGACGAGCAGGGGCGGGTAATGACGACTGTGCCAGCAGGCAGTTACAGTGTTTCACTGCTGCATAGCGCTTATAGCAGTCAAACGCAAGATGATGTAAAAATTGAAAACGAAAGGAACACTGACTTGAGTTTCAAATTAACCCCTGCAGGCGTTGAATTGGCGGAGTATGTGGTTCTGGAACCTCATCTGGCGGGTACGCTGGCATCGGTTATGGAAGAGCAGAGAACCTCGACAGCCGTGGCAACTGTTTTAGGTGCTGAGCAATTCAGCCGGGCAGGTGATGGTGATGCAGCCAGCGCGCTGCGAAGGGCTTCCGGGTTGACGTTGGTGGGTGGTCAATTCATCTTTATTCGTGGTTTGGGGGAGCGATTTTCTTCCACACTGGTTAACGGTGCTGCAGTTCCCAGTCCAGATGCGACACGCCGTGTAGTGCCATTGGATCTTTTTCCGACCAATATTCTTGAGAGCGTGATGGTGCAAAAAAGCTACTCACCTGATCGTCCTGCTGAATTTGCGGGTGGCACGATAGAGCTGCGCACGCGCGGCATTCCGGATGCCTTTTTCTTTAATCTGAATCTGCAAGCAGGCATCAATGACAGAACGACTTTTCAGGAAGGTTTGAATTATAAAGGCGGTGGCATTGATTTTACCAGTTATGACGATGGTACGCGCGCACTGCCTGATTCGCTCGCGGATGCCACCCGCGATGGCAGACCCATACAGCCGTCATCTGTTTTTAACCCGAATGGATTTTCTCTCGGCCAGATAGAGAAGTTTGGGGAAGACTTATCGAAAGGATGGGATCTGACCAGGCAAAAGAAGGGGCCGGATACCGGGATGCAGGCATCAATGGGAGATAGTTTCACATTGGGCGATTTCAGGGTAGGTTATATTGGAGCGGTTGGCTGGAAGCAGGAATTCCGGCAAGTGAATGAAGTCAATCGGGAATTTGTTCCTAGAAATACGGGAGATGATAGCTTAAGGGCGATTCGGGATTTTGACGTGCAGCGATCGTTGCGGGAAATACAGTTAACCGGCTATGTGGGAGCGGAAGTTCACTACAAAGATGACCATAAGCTGTCTGTCAAGAATACATTTCTGCGCCAGGCATTTGATGAAGCCCGGTTTGACGAAGGCTTTACCGATGCTGAAACGGCGCCCATCCGCAGGTCAAAACTCAAGTTTTTTTCCAATCAGCTGCTCATGCAACAAGTGAGCGGTGAGCACCGTTTTAGTTGGCTGAAAGATCTGTCGATCAATTGGTTGTTTACCAATGCCACGGCCAATCGGGACGAACCGAATACACGGGATTACCGTTATGATTTTATTGCAGCACCGGGAGTAAACGCTTATACCTTTTCCCGCAGGGCGGATAGCAATCAGGTGATGTTTTCGGATCTGGTTGATAAAGACCAAAGTTGGCGTGTAGACGGAAGACTGCCGTTACAATTAACCCCAGTTCACAAACTGACACTCAGCAGCGGTTTTATTACTCAAGACAAAACCAGGGATTCCGCTATTCAGCGCTTTAGTTATTTTCCGTTCGGTAGTGATGCGAAGAATCAGGCGGTTTTACAGCAATCATCCCTGGAGAGCATTCTCTCTCCTATTTATATTGGTCAAAATGGATTCCAGTTGCGCGATGTCACCCGTCCTACCGATCGATACAATGCCTCACAGAATCTTCTTTCCTATTATGGAAAAGTCGATTTGTTATCCTTTGATAGGGTTAATCTAACCGGTGGATTACGCTGGGAAGATAATGATCAACGGGTTGAAACTTTCAGAAATGTCGGTAATGTGGCTACCCCGTTTACGGCCAGACTTAACAGGGTAGATATGCTGCCATCTGCGACAGCAACTTTATTTTTAACCGATAAGCAGCAATTGCGCGCAAGCTTTAGCCAAACACTTTCCCGACCCGATTTCAGAGAACTGTCGGCAGCGCCCTTCACCGATATCAATACCAATCAGGAAACCATCGGTAATCCGGACCTGAAACAAACCAGCATCACCAACTGGGATGCACGATGGGAATATTATTTGTCTCCCAGTGAAAATATTTTCGCTGGCTTCTTTTGGAAAGATCTCACCAAACCGATCGAACTGGTGGCTACGCCCAATGCCACGGTGAATACTTATCAGAATACCGACAAGGCAACCATTTACGGTTTTGAATTTGAAATATTGAAGCGTTTGGATTTTATCAATCTGTTGAAAAATTTTTATGTCGGTGGCAATTACACCTGGTCGACATCCAATGTACTACTAACCCCCCAGAATCTTACCGCGCAGACCACCAATAACCGGCAGCTGCAAGGGCATTCCGAACATATTGTCAATTTTCAGCTAGGTTATGATAACCCTGCCTGGAAAACACAAGCTACCTTGCTATATAACGTCTCAAGCAAGCGTATTATGGCGGCGGGGGTATTGGGAGCGCCGGATAAGTATGAGCAGCCTTTGCATCAATTGGATTTCGTCCTGAACCAGAATTTATATAAGAGGCTATCGATGCAGGCCTCTGCGCAAAATCTGCTGGATGATGATCTATTGATTACGCAAGGTGATGAAATCGCCCGCCAATTCCGGCGCGGCCGCGCTTTTAACCTGAGTGTGCGTTTGGCGTATTGATATAGACTATCTCGGAAAGTAGTTGCCTATTGTCGCGGTGGTAATATTTTGATTCGCGATTAAATTTCGAACTAAAATCGGTAACCAAAGCGTCCACCCAATGTATCCATCCCCTCATTCGCATCGGCGAGATAAGCGTTGGAGACGTGATCAAAGTATGCTGATAATGAGCTTTTGGCGTTCAGGCGGTACCCGATTTCAATAGGAATATGAAACAGAACCCGTGATCCGAGTGCTTTGCGGTCATGATGATGGAGATGCAGCTTGCCATCGTGAATAGCCCCGCCCAAGCCGATACCCATGAACAAGCCACTTATGTGCTCGTATTGCCAGCGAATACCGGTGTAGAGCTTGGAGGTGTCACCGACGGTATTTACCGATCCGCCGAAAACGGGGCGAATGATTCCACCAAGAAATTGCCTATGGGGTGAGAAGATGGCTTCCAGATTGAAATCGACACCGTTCTCGCGGCGGAAACCACTCCACAAGCCGCCGGTGTCATGGTGAAGTACGCCGAACTTGACCTCATGCAGCCAGGCAGCCAGCTTTCGCTCATCTGCATAGACAGCGGAAGAGAGGGTACAACTCAAGCTAAAGAGCAATACTGCAATAATTGATGTGCGTGCTGTCAAATTTAACCCCATTCAGTGTAATGCTGCTTTTTCAGGATTAGCCGCAAGATATCATTACATTACATTACATTACATTATATTGTATTGAAGAGCATTTTCTTAATTAAGATCAGCCATCAGGTCATTAGAACGAAACTTGTTTAAGTTAATACACCTGCTGGCTTTATAAATACGGTTTTAGCTGATAAACAGCCACTAACCGAGTGATCTAAATATTTTTTCTCAGGAAATATACTCAATGGCTGCAGATTTCATCTCATTATGTATTTACATGTGAGTGTAATATTCCTGTAATGCTGACCTGTTAGATTTGCTTACCCTAAAATAAATACGTGGAGGTGAATGAGTCATGGTTAAGACAAGAAATATAAAAGAGAAATTGATAACTGCATCAATAGTGTTATTGAGTAGCGTCGCAGTGAATGGGTATGCAGCAACCGCAAGCTTCGATCCGGCGACAGGCATTGCAGATCTTCCCGTGGTTGAAGTTTTGAACGGTGGATCATCTGCATTTTACAGCGCCAGATTGCAACTTACAGGAAATGAATTGCAACTGATTGCTGCCGATCCTATTTCGGCAGTCAGTGGGCAACGGAATGTGTATGATTCTGCTACTAGCGCGGTGCATGTGCCATCGATCGTGGTGGGAGCCGATGATTTTTACGTAAAACTTAAGCTGGTGCCCGGATCTGATCCTTTGCGTTTTACAGTTGAGCAGCTTGCCAATAATGCGTTTCAAGGCTGTCCAAGCTTTGCAACACCAGGCGCTGCTCCAGGTTCTTGCGTTTTAAGCGGTGAAATTAAAACTGATATTACACTGACAAAAAATATCAACTGGATTTTATCAGGTGGTGTTTTTATCGGTGGCGACAAGGTCGACAACGCTACCATCACGATTAATCCTGGCACCAAAATTTTTGGTCAACAAGGCCCGGATTTTCTGTGGATAAGACGCGGTTCAAAAATTATGGCGGAAGGTACGCCAGATAACCCGATTGTCATGTCCGGTTCGCTGCAGCAAGGTCCTGGTGAATGGGGTGGTTTGGTGCTTTCTGGCAGCGCACCCGTGAATGGATGTAATGTCGATGTACCTGTTTGTGAAATTCCTAATGAAGCCATTACTTCTGAGTTTTTTGGCGGCAATAACCCGACCGACAACAGTGGTGTATTGAAATATGTGCAAATACTTTTTGCCGGTTTTGCCGTGCGTCCGGACGAAGAATTGAATGGATTAACGCTGAATGGTGTTGGTTCAGGAACCATCATTGATTTTGTGCAAGTTCATGCCGGACTGGATGATGGTATTGAAATGTTTGGCGGTACCGCGCAAATGAAACACCTGGTGCTGACTAATATTGGTGACGATAGTCTGGATTGGGGGAACGGTTGGAAGGGACGTGCACAGTTTGTTTTGGTTAAACAACCTGCCGATTTTGGTGATCGGGGTATTGAAGCGGATAATAATGAAAAAAATAATGATGTGCTTCCGCGCTCCCAACCCATTCTATCCAATATGACTTTAATAGGCCGTGGCGACACTACCCAGGGAATATTGCTGCGTCGCGGAACCGGGGCAAATATCTGGAATTCAGTGATCACAGGATTTCCTGTTTGTTTGATGATCGAGGGTCCATCGACCTTCGCGAATGCGGGTTCTCCCGGAAGTTTGACCGGTGGCTTGACGATAGAAAATTCTTTTGTTCATTGCGCCAGCAACTTCGCTGATGGTGAGGGGGCTACCTTTACAACATCCGACTGGTTCTTATCGCAATCGGGCAACAGAGCTGAAGATCCTCTGTTGAGTGGATATTTGCCGGTAACCGGATCACCCCTGACACTAGGTGGTGGTGCTGTCAACGATTCCTTCTTTGATGCCGTGGATTATGCTGGAGCATTCAAAGATGCGAATGATGACTGGACACAGGAATGGACTTATAACTTCAATTAAACTTGCATGATTAGAAGCTTTTTTTGCAATTTGCTGCAAGGAAGTTTCGACCGGCTTAATGGATTCATGATTCATTAAATCAAATCAATCGCTGGGTTACCTTTATCGGACCCAGCGATTTTTGTTTTTTGAAGCGACGTATTTACTCATGACCCAGTGCCGAACATGGGCTGTTTTTGTGCACTTTCTCCTGGTTGTGGCTGTTTTTCAGAATAAGGAATGAACAGCTAGTTAGCCAATTTGTATGATCTTAGCTATGGAAGGTACTCCCTCAGCATTCCAAACAAAAAGCAGATAGAAGCCTGGCGGAGCCATATTGGCTGTGGCGGGAGATTTCACCGTGACCATGTTGCCCGTTTGCGGAATAGACAGATTAAAAAAACGTGTTTCGTTATTGAAAGAATGGGTAGCTGCACCTACACGCACCAGCGTGACCCGGATAATGCTTTCGTCTGCTTCGATTGAAAAATTCTGATTCCAGCCGATCACTGTTGTTGGGGCATGAATGATTTCCGGACGAAATGCAAATTCGCCGCTTCCATCTTTTTTAAACAGGTAAGGCGGGTAGTAAATTTCACCATTCAGTTGTTTCCGGCCTGGCGAGCCTCCTCCTCCTGTCAGTACAGTTCCGTCGGGAAGCAGAATAGCAGCTGAGTGATACAGTCGTGCCGTAACTGCACTGGCTGCTGTTGTCCAATTGCCGGTATTGGGATCCCAAAGTTCAGAGTCTAACGCCATGCCATCACGGGAATTGCCAGTTGATGAACCGCCGTTGACCCAGACCCGGCCATCGGCAAGCACTGTCGCATTACCGTGCTGGCGATCCTTTGCCAGAAGACCAGCCGGGGATACGACAGGCTCACCGGTGCCGTTAATATTAACGACGACTGCCACACGATCCCTGCGGATGGAAAGAATTCGACCAGGAGCGAACATGATACTTGGCATCGTATAACGGCCATTTGCAGTTCTTGTCGCATACTTGGTGAGCATGCCGGTACCCGATGTATCCAGGTTGTACATCGCGCCGGTATGGCCAAGAATAAAAAGCTTACCCTGCCGATTCACCCAGGCACGGGGATACCACCATGAGTATCCGCCAAGTTCTCCATAGGCAATATCACTGCTTGCCGAACTCAATGTACGCCAATTGCCATTGACTGCGCGTACTTCCGGTGTAGAGGAATAAGTCGCCTCTGTCGGTGGAATAGTTGCTGTTCCTGCAAAAAATTTGCTGTCACGCCCCCCCAGCACAGCATGTTCGCCATTTGGCAGTGTTACTGCAGTGGCGTACCAGCGTTTAAAAGCCATGCTCTGCGTTTGGCGTACGAGCGTATCTGTTGTTGGGTCGAAGATGTTGACGTTTTTATTGGCATAATTGCGTTCCGTGTTCACTATCGCATCTCCACCCACGATAAGTGCATGACCTTCCTGGGGAATTAATGCCTGGCCAGCGCAGAAAATATCGGTGTTGGTGGTATTGGGAAGCACTTCAAATGCACTGGCACCGGTACCTGCTGAAGGTTTCCAGATGACATAATGCAATTTAGCGCCTTGGTCGCCATCTGTATTCGTTCCATAAGCGAATATCCGTCCGTCGGGCATAAGCATCAGGGCGAGCGGTATGATGGGCCAATCATGCACAGGGCCGAATTTTCCTTTCAAGTGTGCCTGTGATACTGCCAGGGCAGGAGTGATAACCCCGTCAGATAAAAGTACAGCTACAATTGGTATGAGATATTTGAGGTACCACGTTTTAGGTGCGGGTAGAGAAAGTTTAAACACGATAGATACTCCTGATATTGAAGAGGACAAATCATTTTTCTATTGCCGGAAAGTAAAAGCAAGCTCGAGTTCTATCGAGTATTGTAATGATAAAGGGTGAGGATAAGGCGTGCTTTTTTCAGTTTAGTGGGCATAAAGTTGAGAAAAAAATTTAAATTATTTTCTAAATAATGCGCTATTTTTAGCTAATTTGTATGATCTTAGCGACAGAAGGTACTCTTTCAGCATTCCAG
>CBFGXU010000030.1:0-19513 GCA_965652935.1 uncultured Nitrosomonas sp. | reverse complement strand
AATTATTTTAAACAACACCTTTTCCGCCCTCAAAAAAATATAACCACATAATCATGTCGCTATTTTATCTAGAGCAGGACGAAATCCACGATAAGTTACCAACTTCTATGATAAAAAATACAATCGGGTATACTTGGAGGTTTTTCACAATTTCAATAAATTAGAATTATGAGTGAATACCTTTTTACTTCTGAATCTGTTTCCGAAGGCCATCCGGATAAAGTCGCCGATCAAATTTCGGATGCAGTATTGGATGCGATTCTGAAGCAGGATGCCAATGCACGGGTTGCTTGTGAGACATTGTGCAGTACTGGTTTAATTGTGTTATCGGGAGAAATAACAACACATGCTTCTGTGGATTACAATATTATCGCACGTGAAACAGTTAAGAATATTGGCTATACCAGTTCAAACATTGGTTTTGATTCCACTACCTGCGCTGTTTTAACAGCTTTCAACAAACAATCGCCTGATATTGCTCAGGGTGTTGACCGCACTAAAGAAGAAGAGATGGAACAAGGGGCGGGTGATCAGGGGTTAATGTTCGGATTTGCTTGTGACGAAACGCCGCAGTTGATGCCAATGCCAATTTTCTATGCCCATCGCTTAGTTGAGCGTCAGGCTGAATTGAGAAAAAAAGGACAATTAGCTTGGTTACGTCCTGACGCCAAATCACAGGTTTCCGTGCGATACCACAATGGCAAACCACAGTGTATTGAAACCGTTGTGATTTCAACACAACATGATCCTGATATTTCGCACCATGCATTGACCGAAGCAGTGATTGAAGAAATTATTAAACCGGTATTGCCTGCTGAATTAATCAGCGATCGCATCCAATATCTCATTAATCCAACCGGACGTTTTGTCGTGGGCGGTCCGATGGGTGACTGCGGGTTAACTGGTCGGAAAATTATTGTCGATAGCTATGGCGGTACAGCACATCATGGTGGTGGTGCTTTTTCTGGTAAGGACCCTTCCAAAGTAGATCGATCAGCGACCTATGCGGGACGCTATGTTGCAAAAAATATTGTAGCTGCTGGAATTGCCAGTAAATGTGAAGTACAGGTTGCCTATGCAATAGGTGTTGCAAAGCCAGTTTCCCTGATGGTCAATACATTCGGCACAGGTAAGATTGCCGATGAAAAAATTACTCAGTTGATCGAGCAGCATTTTGACTTGCGTCCTCGCGGTATCATTCATGCGCTGAATTTATTGCGTCCTATTTATGCTAAAACTGCAGCATATGGACATTTTGGACGCGAAGACCCAGATTTTACCTGGGAAGCCAAGGATAAGGCGGCTCAACTTCGTGCTGACGCCGGTCTATAATTGCATATATATCAAATCTACATTAATTCCCTTGTGCTGAGGAGCGCTGCAACGGTTTTCCGTGAGGCTCAGCAGATGTGGTTTCTTACTACAACGGCGCTCGTTCATATTTTTAAGGAGTAGACTATGAACGCTGTGCTTAATTCGGATGGCAGTTTTTTTACTGACTATAAGATTGCTGATATTTCCTTGGCAGAATGGGGGCGTAAAGAAGTTGCTATTGCCGAAACCGAAATGCCAGGGCTAATGGCATTACGTAAAGAGTATGCAAATCAGAAACCACTGGCTGGTGCACGGATCGCGGGTTCTTTACATATGACCATCCAAACCGCGGTGCTGATTGAAACATTGGTAGCATTAGGTGCGGAAGTACGCTGGGCTTCCTGTAATATTTTTTCCACCCAGGATCACGCGGCGGCAGCTATCGCTGCTAAGAATATTCCAGTGTTCGCCTATAAAGGGGAATCCCTTCAGGATTACTGGGAGTTTGCTCATCAGATCTTCGAGTGGACGGTTGCTGGACAACCTAGTGGTGCTAACATGATTTTAGATGATGGCGGTGATGCCACACTATTGCTCACTCTAGGCGCTAAGGCTGAGAAAAATCCTTCTGTAATCGCAAACCCTGGCAACGAAGAAGAGGCAGTATTATTTGCTTCCATCAAAAAACGCTTGGCTTCTCAGCCTGGCTGGTATTCAAAGAATCTTGCCAGCATACGTGGTGTAACAGAAGAAACCACTACGGGAGTCCATCGGTTGTATGAAATGCATAAAAATGGAGAGCTTCCGTTTCCAGCTTTTAACGTGAACGATTCTGTAACGAAATCCAAGTTTGATAATCTCTACGGCTGCAGAGAATCGCTGGTTGATGGTATCAAACGTGCTACGGATGTGATGATTGCCGGAAAAATCGCAGTGGTTTGTGGGTATGGGGACGTCGGTAAAGGTTGTGCGCAATCGTTGCGCGGTCTGGGAGCAACTGTCTGGATTACCGAAATTGATCCGATCTGTGCGCTTCAAGCGGCAATGGAAGGGTATCGTGTGGTCACGATGAATGATGTCTGTGATCAAGCAGATATTTTTGTGACTGCGACGGGTAACCTGCGCGTGATTACGCATGACCATATGCTGAAAATGAAGGATCAAGCGATCGTTTGCAATATTGGACATTTCGACTCGGAAATCGACATTGCATCGATTCAGAAATATCCTTGGGAAAATATCAAGCCGCAAGTGGATCATGTCCTATTCCCGACCGGGCGTCGCATTATTGTTCTGGCACAGGGCCGATTGGTGAATCTGGGATGTGCCACCGGGCATCCTTCCTTTGTGATGTCCAGTTCATTTACTAATCAGGTATTGGCACAGTTGGAGTTATGGCAGAACGGGGAGAATTATCAGAACGATGTGTATGTTCTGCCAAAACATCTGGATGAAAAAGTAGCGCGACTGCATCTTGGGAAACTTGGCGTAAAACTCACTGAGTTAACGGATGAGCAGGCAAGATATTTGGGTCTCCATAAGAACGGCCCTTATAAATCAGAAATGTATCGTTATTAATCATTTTTCTTGCTCAATGGGAGAAGCATTGCTTTGCTTGCATACATTCAAACAATCCTTCTCCTATCTGTAAAACCCAGTAATTGATATGCCCGCAAACTGTGATAGTGCTGGATTGTTAGAATTCTAAGATGGAATCACAAAAGAAATTTTCTCCTACATTCAGTTTTGAGCTTTTTCCACCCCAAACTCTCCAAGGTATTGAGAAACTGCGGCTTACTCGTAAGCAACTGGCTCAATATAGCCCTAAGTTTTTTTCTGTCACCTTTGGTGCGGGAGGATCGACGCGTGAAAGAACGCTGGAAACAGTGCTGGAAATCCAGGCAGAAGGGCATGTAGTTGCACCGCACCTGTCTTGCATTGGCTCGACTCAGGAGAATATCCGAACCATGCTGGAAAAATATTATCAAGCAGGTATCAGGCATATTGTAGCGTTGCGGGGGGATTTGCCATCGGGCATGGCACAGGCTGGGGAGTTTCGCTATGCCAGTGAACTGGTGGCTTTTATCCGGCAGGAATTCGGATCTTTATTTCATATTGATGTGGCAGCTTACCCGGAATATCATCCACAGGCACGATCTGCACAAGCAGATTTTGAGAATTTCAGGCATAAAATCGAAACCGGTGCTAATTCAGCTATCACCCAATATTTTTATAATGCCGATGCTTATTATCACTTTGTTGCATTATGTGAATCCGCTGGTTTGAATATACCTATTGTTCCGGGGATTATGCCGATCAATAAATTTTCTCAATTAGTTCGGTTTTCAGACACCTGCGGCGCTGAGATTCCTCGCTGGATTCGCAAAAAATTGGAGGGTTACAACGATGATCATGCATCCATACAAGCTTTTGGATTGGATATCGTAACTGATCTTTGCGAGCGCTTGTTAACAGCGGGTGCGCCAGGGTTGCATTTTTATACTTTAAATTCAGCTAATCTGACATCCATGATATGGCAGCGCCTTAATCTTAAAAGAAATACCGATTAATTCATGTTTCAGATTTACGAATTGTGCATAAGTAGTAGCTGGAATGATCTTTTTCCTGACTTGTCTGGCCAGTATATAATGCTATCAATATTATGATTAAAATCAAAAAGTATGGGGTTTCGAAATGAAAGAGATAAAAAATAATCCGGATATATCGGCTTCAGAAACATCAGTTCCTGACGCGGCAATTGCAGATGTCTCGATAGTGGATGCCTGTATCGCGCACGCCAGAGAGGTCAAAGCTGCACAGCTTGAACTCATCAAAAGCAAAAATTATGATTTTGCGCCTGAATTCAATGAAATGACTATTCAACTTTATTTATTGGGGGTGATGTGGAAATTTGCAGAAAATTTAGGAAATACGGTTGATGCGCGTGAATTAGCTTTTACAGCGTTGAAGACCATGCTCATGCAGGATCGCATGCCAAAACAAAAAGCTGCCAAACGTATCGAATTTCTCAGAAAAATGTCCAAACTTGAAGATAATCATGATGCGCTGGCTGTGGTTATCGGTTATGAGTCCGAACCGGGTGATAACAGTTTGGCAGAAGTATTTGATCATTATATTGATGATATGCAGGTTTCAGGTGCTTTTTGGCGGTTGTATGATCGTGGCAGAAAAATCATGCTATATGGTGGTTTATTTGTGGCTTTTGTAGTGATCTGGTTTGTTACATTATTTATGCCCGGAAACAGTACGATTGCAATTTTAGCAGCCGGGCTTATCGCAGCGGCACTTTTTGTGATTCCTGTTTTCTTAATTGGTATGTTCATCTATCGCGCACAAATTAAAAAAGCCAAGCAACTAGGTTAAGTCCGATTCCTATCGATGAGTATAGTTAAGATTATTTAGATTGATTGATCAAGTCCGGCTGCTGGCGAAAAAATGAGCGCTCATATTTTAGATGGCAAGAAAATAGCCGAATTGGTACGTGCTGAGTGGAAACTGCGTGCTGAGAAATTAACCCGATTAGGTACCAAACCAGGATTAGCGGTCATTATAGCTGGAGATAATGCTGCATCGGGTATTTATGTCAGAAATAAAGTCAAAGCTTGCAATGAAATCGGCATTTACTCAGAAGTGCATAGTTTCACAGAAAATGCGCAGCAAAATGAGGTATTGAATTGCATTCAAGCACTCAACGAGAATCCGCATATTCATGGTATTCTGGTTCAGTTACCGCTACCTCCGCACTTTGAGAATAACCGCATCATCACGTCCATTGCCATTGAGAAAGATGTCGATGGTTTTCACCTTTATAATGTGGGTGCATTGGTGACCGGGAATACCGTATTTTCACCTTGCACTCCGTATGGTGTGATGGTGATGCTGGAAAAAAATCATATTCCAATTGAGGGGCAGCATGCAGTAGTGGTGGGGCGCAGCAATATTGTCGGTAAGCCGATGGCGCTGATGTTGTTGGAACAGGGCGCTACCGTTACCATTTGTACATCGAAAACAAGCAATTTGCCGCAATTTACAAAAAATGCTGATATCCTGGTGGTAGCAACGGGAAAACCGCATCTCATTACTGCAGAAATGGTGAAGCCAGGCGCCGTGGTAATTGATGTGGGTATCAATCGACTAGCAGATGGCAAGCTGTGCGGTGATGTCGATTATGATTCCGTTAAGGAGATCGCGGGTTATATTACACCAGTACCGGGAGGCGTAGGACCCATGACTATTACCATGCTGCTGTGTAATACCATTCTGGCTGCAGAACGGGCGCAAGCTGGCATTAAAAACGGAAAGTCAAGTTAAATCTTTGATGGATGTGCTTAAACATGGAATTACAACCTGATATAGATCCCCAAGAAACGCAGGAATGGCTGGATGCACTGGATTCAGTCATTATCAATGCGGGTACGGAGCGTGCACATTACCTGCTGGAAAAATTGATCGAGAAAGCCCGACGTTCAGGGGCTTATTTACCCTATAGCGCCACCACAGCCTATATCAATACCATTCCCCCCGGTAAAGAAGAACGTTCACCAGGTAATAACGCAATAGAGCACCGTATTCGCTCCTATGTCCGTTGGAATGCCATGGCAATGGTATTGCGCGCTAATAGAAATACCAATGTGGGTGGTCATATTGCAAGTTTTGCATCGGCAGCAACGCTCTATGATGTCGGCTATAACCATTTTTGGCATGCACCTTGTGAAACGCATGGCGGGGATTTGGTGTATGTTCAAGGACATTCTTCCCCCGGAATTTATGCCTATGCGTTTCTTGCTGGGGAGCTAAGTGAGGAACAACTGGATAATTTTCGTCAAGAAGCCGGTGGTAAGGGTCTATCCTCCTATCCGCATCCTTGGTTGATGCCCACTTTCTGGCAATTTCCAACCGTTTCGATGGGCTTGGGACCTCTGATGGCCATCTATCAGGCGCGATTTATGAAATATCTGGGTAGCCGGGGATTGGTCAGCACCGACGGTCGCAAAATTTGGGCTTTTATGGGTGACGGTGAAATGGATGAACCCGAGTCGCTCGGTTCGATTTCATTGGCATCACGCGAGAATCTGGACAATTTGATTTTTGTGGTCAATTGCAATCTTCAGCGTTTAGATGGTCCGGTACGAGGTAACGGTAAGATTATCCAGGAACTGGAAGGCGCCTTTCGGGGTGCCGGCTGGAATGTAATTAAGGTGATCTGGGGCTCTTACTGGGATCCCTTATTGGCTAAGGATACGAAAGGGTTATTGCAAAAACGCATGATGGAATGCGTGGATGGTGAATATCAGAACTTTAAAGCCAGAGATGGCGCCTATGTGCGCGAGCATTTTTTTGGCAAGTATCCTGAGTTATTGGAAATGGTTGCCAATATGTCGGATGATGATATCTGGCGGCTAAACCGGGGAGGGCATGATCCTTACAAAGTTTTTGCGGCCTACACGACGGCGGCAAAACATACCGGCCAGCCGACCGTGATACTGGCTAAAACTATTAAAGGCTATGGCATGGGTGAAGCGGGTGAGGCGCAAAATATTACTCATCAGCAAAAAAAAATGGGAACCACGTCCCTCAAAGCTTTTCGTAATCGCTTTGGTCTGGAGATTCCGGATGAGAAGATCGATGAAGTGCCTTATCTCACCTTCGCCAAGGATTCTGCGGAATTCATCTATATGCAAGAGCGACGTAAAGCACTGGGTGGCACTTTTCATCGTCGTAAAACAAGAGCAGAAGCCTTGCAAGTACCGCCATTATCCGCTTTTCAATCCTTGCTGAAAGCTAGCGGTGAAGGACACGAATCATCAACTACGATGGCCTTTGTGCGGATTCTGAATCTCCTGGTGAAAGACAAACAAATTGGTAAGCATGTTGTTCCCATTGTTGCTGATGAATCGCGCACCTTTGGTATGGAAGGCATGTTCCGGCAGCTGGGGATCTGGTCATCGGTGGGTCAATTGTACACGCCACAGGATGCTGATCAATTGATGTATTATAAAGAAGATAAGAACGGGCAGATCCTGCAGGAAGGTATTTGCGAAGCCGGCGCGATGTCATCCTGGATAGCTGCGGCGACGGCTTATAGTACCCATGGCATTCAGATGATTCCCTTTTATATATTTTACTCCATGTTTGGTTTTCAGCGCGTTGGCGATTTAGCCTGGGCGGCCGGAGATATGCGTTGCCGTGGTTTTTTGCTCGGAGGAACGGCCGGGCGTACAACATTGAACGGCGAAGGACTACAGCATGAAGATGGACATAGTCATCTCCTTGCCTCAACGATTCCCAATTGTATATCGTATGATCCAGCGTTTGCGTATGAATTGGCTGTCATCATTCAGGATGGACTGCGCCGCATGTATCAGGAGCAGGAGGACATTTACTATTACATCACGGTAATGAATGAGAACTATTCGCACCCTGAGATGCCGGCAGGTGCTGAAAAAGACATCCTGAAAGGTATGTATTTATTCAACGAAGGCAACAGGAGTAATAATCAACCTCATGTGCAATTGCTCGGTGCTGGTACCATTCTGCGTGAAGTGATTGCTGCGGCAGCAATCCTCAAAACAGAATATAACGTGAATGCCGATATCTGGAGTGTGACCAGTTTTAACGAATTAAGGCGTGAGGCACTTAGTGTCACGCGCTGGAATATGCTGCATCCAGATCAGCCGGCGCGGTTTTCCCATGTGGAAAATTGTCTCAGGGAACGTCAAGGACCTGTGATAGCAGCGACTGATTATATGAAAATTTATGCGGACCAAATTCGTGAATTTATTCCGCGGAAGTATCGTGTTCTGGGAACAGATGGTTTTGGGCGTTCAGATACGCGTGAGAAATTGCGCCATTTCTTTGAAGTTGATCGATTCTATATTACAGTCGCGGCACTTACAGTCTTATCTGAGGAGGGAAAAATCTCCAGTCATCACATTGCTGAAGCTATACAAAAATATGGTATTGATCCTGAAAAACCTAACCCAGCGACAAGTTAAATCAGAATCTGATAGGTAAAGAAAAAGTGACAGCAAGATGATTGCATTATCTTTTTTCCGCAGCAATTTGAGGAAAGCATGTGACTGAATTAAAAAAAGTATTAATTCCTGATATTGGTGATTTCAAGGATGTTCCGATCATTGAAGTACTGGTAAAAACTGGCGATGCTATTAAAACCGAAGACTCGTTGCTTACGCTGGAGTCGGATAAAGCTACGATAGAAATTCCATCCCCATACTCTGGCATCATTAAGGAAATATTTGTTAAGGCGGGTGATAAGGTTTCGGAAGGTACTGCAATTCTTTCGATTGAAGTTTCAGATGGCGACGAGCATAGAGAAATATCTCCTAAAGCCGCTGAAAAGACACCCACTCAGGCAATAGCTACAACTCAATCAGATGCAACTCGATCAGAAACTGAAGGAAAACCGGCTGCTGCCCAGCAAATGCAAAAGACGCCTCAGAATGCGGTAACTGAAAGTAAACCTCTCTCTAGAGCGCACGCCAGTCCATCCATACGCCGCTTTGCCCGGGAACTGGGTGTAAATCTCGATTCGATTACGGGAAGTGGACCTAAGCATCGGATTCTTAAAGAAGATGTGCAGGCTTATGTAAAAAATGAATTGTCAAAATCTCGCAGCACTGGAGCAGGGCTGGCACTTAATTTGCTGCCTTGGCCACAGGTTGATTTTGCCAAGTTTGGCCCGATTGAGTTAAAGCCCTTGACACGTATCAAACAAATTTCGAGTGCCAATTTGCATCGGAATTGGGTAATGATTCCGCATGTGACTCAGTTTGAAGAAGCGGATATTACTGATTTAGAGGCGTTACGCAAGGAATCCAATGAAAGTGAAAAGGAAAATAAAGTAAAGCTGACATTGCTGGCTTTTTTGATGAAAGCATTAATCGCACCTTTGAAGAAATTTCCGGAATTCAATGCGTCGCTCGACAATAATGTCAATGGTGAAATCAATTTAATTATTAAGCGCTTTTATCACATCGGATTTGCAGTGGATACGATTCAGGGATTGGTTGTTCCTGTCATTAAGGATGTCGACCAGAAAGGCATCATAACTATCGCTGAAGAATTGACGAGACTTTCTTCGCTGGCACGTGAAGGTAAATTAAAACCTACCGATATGCAGGGTGCTGGTTTTACTATTTCCAGCCTGGGTGGAATTGGCGGTACAGCATTTACGCCAATTATCAATGCGCCTGAAGTTGCCATTCTGGGTATCTCAAAGGCAAGTATCAAACCGGTTTACCGCGATAATCAATTTGTTCCTCGCCTCATGCTTCCTTTGTCACTCTCGTATGATCATCGGGTTATTGATGGGGCAATGGCAGCACGTTTTATGGCGCATTTGTCGGAAGTGTTAACGGATATGCGTCTGGCGTTACTATAAAAATATGGCTTATATTTCATGGGAAAGGAACAGGGTTCTTATAGTGATATAGGGGATAGCTATCGATAAATTTCCTGTGGTTGGGATTTACGGTGGAACTTTTGATCCTATCCATTATGGTCATCTGCGTATTGCTGAAGAATTGCTTGATATCATTGGTCTGGAGCGAATCATTTTTGTTCCGTCCGGCGCTCCCAGATTACGTGCTGCTCCTGTTGCCTCGAGAAATCACCGCTCTGCTATGGTACGCTTAGCAATCGAAGATAATCATAGGTTTTCGCTTGATGAGCGTGAAATCAATCGTCCCGGGATCAGTACAACGGTTGAATCACTCCGTGAATATCAAAACGAATTAGGCAAAAATACAGCACTCTGCTTTATCTTGGGAATTGATGCATTTGTGAAAATAAATCAGTGGCATAGCTGGCAAGAATTATTCAAGCTGTGTCATATTGTAGTGGTTGCGCGTCCAGGCTATGCATCTACGGATAAACATCGGGGTCTGCCTGCGGATATAAGAAAAGAATTTGTTTCCCGGCGGGTTTTGAATGCCAACAATCTAAGGCTTCAATGCAGTGGTTTTATTTATACTGCACAGACATCATTATTGGAAATATCAGCTTCGCATATACGATCATTGATAACTGCTGGAAAAAGTATCCGTTATTTGCTTCCTGAAAATGTTTCTGATTATATTAAATCCAATTACTTATACGCTGGAAGGACATGAACTCAGAAAAGCTTGTGAATATTATCGTTGATGCACTTGAGGATATTAAGGCTTATGATATTGATGTGATAAATGTTTCCAAGATAACTTCGTTGTTTGAATACATCATCATTGCCAGCGCGGATTCAACGCGTCAGACAAAAGCGCTCGCTAACCATGTACAAGAAAAGGTCAAAGCTGCTGGAGGCAGGGTTTACAGTATGGAAGGAGAGCAAACTGGGGAATGGCTTCTCGTGGATTTGGGCGATGCAATTGTGCATATCATGTTGCCGGCTGCACGCGAATACTACAATCTGAAGGGCCTGTGGTCCAAGTAGAATTGATACCGTTACCTGGATTTACTCCGGCCTTATCATGAAATTTTTCATACTCGCAGTTGGAAACAAGCTGCCCGATTGGGTGAGAGCAGGTTATTTCGAGTATATCAAACGCTTACCACGCGAAACAGCAGTACACTTAATCGAAATTAAACCTGAGAAACGTGTGAGTGGGAAACAAACTGAGCAGTTGTTGTTTGCAGAGTATCAGCGAATTCGGGCAGTTCTGCCAGCCGATAGTCAAATTGTGGTTCTTGATGAAAGTGGTCAACAGTGGACCACAGTAAAATTTGCAAACGTAATAAAGCAATGGATGACTGATGGTGGTACTGTTGCATTTATTATTGGGGGAGCAGATGGATTACATCCGGATATTAAGCGTACTGCAGCTGAGATGATTGCATTATCAAAGCTGACTCTGCCGCATGGTCTTGTTCGTGTACTTTTAGCAGAACAACTTTATCGAGCTATTTCGATTATTAAAGGCCATCCTTATCATCGAGCATGACATTAGCCTCTTTTAAGCCTCTATTGATGAGATAATATTGCTTGATTAGGTATATTCGTTTGAGACTATGACCATGATGTTTTCTGATAACCAAGTATATCTTGCTTCAAGAAGCCCTCGAAGGCGTGAACTATTGAGACAAATTGGTGTGAAGTTTAATCTTTTACTGATGCGAGAAACACTGGGTCGTCCTATTGATATTGACGAGCAACCGCTTGTTAATGAAACGCCGACTGATTATGTCTATCGTATTGTTCAATTCAAAGCAAGTGAGGGATGGAAGCGAATTTTACAACGTAAATTCCATCAATTACCTGTACTGGTTGCGGATACCATTGTTACGCTGGATGGGTGCATTTTAGGCAAACCCAAAGATATCGTGCAAGCGGAAGAAATGTTAAAAACTTTATCAGGTCGATCACACCAGGTCTTAACAGCAATTGGCATCGGGATAAAAGATAAAATACAAGTAAGATTATCGACATCAACGGTAAGATTTCGGGAAATCAGTGAGCGTGAAATTCGCAAGTATCTCGCACAGAATAATGTCCTAGATAAAGCCGGCGCTTATGCCATCCAAGGTATGGCTGCCGCATTTATTGCTGACATGTCTGGCAGCTACAGTGGCGTCATGGGATTACCTTTGTATGAGACGGCACAATTACTGGAAGAAATTGGCATAGAACTTTTTTGATGATAATCCATTATGTTCTGAAATTTGATAGCGATGGGAGATCCTGCATCCACTTCCTTCCACCTCGTAAAATTGCAGATTTGTTCAATCTATTTTGTCTTTAACCGACTTGGCTTTTTAAATCAATAAGTAGATTCTTAAGAATTGCACTAATACGATGAACAACGAAATTCTTGTAAATATCACACCACAAGAAACTAGAGTTGCAGTATTAGAACAAGGGGTAACACAAGAGCTTCATATTGAACGAACGAGTGTTCGTGGCATTGTAGGAAATATATACAATGGACGTGTCAGTCGAGTCTTGCCGGGCATGCAGTCGGCTTTTGTAGATATTGGTCTGGACCGAGCGGCTTTCTTACATGTCGCAGACATCTGGAATTCAAATCAACATCCTAATACCGCCAAACCCATAGAAAAACTATTATACGAAGGCAATAACATTCTGGTGCAAGTCATTAAAGATGCAATTGGCACCAAGGGAGCACGCCTATCCACTCAAATAAGTCTGGCAGGACGTTTGCTGGTTTATCTGCCACAGGAATCTCATATTGGCATTTCTCAGCGTATTGAGGATAACAGCGAACGTGAGTTATTGCGTGAAAGACTGCAACAAATTCTTCCCCTAGAAGAGAAAGGTGGCTACATCATTCGTACCATGGCAGAAACGGCGGATGAGAATGATTTACGTGCAGATCTTGAATATCTGCATAAGCTATGGCATGACATTCAACAAAAGTCTACGGCTATCTCCGCCCCTATGCTGCTGTATCAGGATCTGGATCTCAGTCATCGGGTATTACGAGATCTTGTGAATGAAGATACCGCACGGATTCTGGTTGATTCGCGTGAGAATTATCAACGGTTGGTGAAATTTGCCCAGAATTATATGACTTATATGGTTGAACGAATAACTTTATATACAGGGGATCGTCCGCTCTTTGATTTGTATGGTGTTGAAGAAGAAATTGAAAAATCTTTGGCTAAACGCGTGAATCTAAAATCAGGTGGCTATCTAATTATTGATCAAACTGAAGCACTGACTACCATGGATGTCAATACAGGTGGATTCATTGGGGTGCGGAATTTTGATGATACAATTTTTAAAACAAACCTTGAGGCCGCTCAGGTCATCGCAAGACAGCTTCGTTTGCGCAATCTCGGTGGAATTATCATTATTGATTTTATCGATATGGACTCCGAAGAGCACAAAAATGCTGTGTTGGCAGAACTTAATAAGGCCTTGTTGAAAGATCGTATGCGCATCACGGTTAACGGATTTAGCGCGCTTGGATTAGTTGAAATGACACGGAAGCGTACTCGGGAAAGCCTCGCGCATATATTGTGCGAACCTTGCCCTACATGTCAAGGACGAGGAGAAATCAGAACCGCGCAGACAATTTGTTACGAGATTCTACGTGAACTGTTACGGGAATCCAGGCAGTTTGAAGCGAATGAATTTCGCATTCTTGCATCACAGCAGGTCATTGATTTGTTTCTTGATGAAGAATCTCAAAGCTTAGCTCAGTTGGGTGATTTTATAGCCAAGCCAATAAGCTTGCAGGTTGAAGAATCCTATACACAAGAACAATATGATGTGATATTGATGTAATTGAATGATAGCTATTTGTTAATAAAAAGACTTGAACCAGATTTGATGAACACTTTAATTGTTAGTTAGCTGATTTAATTTAATAGAATCTGGTTCAAGTCAAGAAAAGCTTTCTGAAAAAAATTGTATATTTTAGTTCTGAAATTCTGGTTGAGAATTGTTCAATTGAAAATTCATCTTTATTGAATCTTAATTAGACTCAATCATATTGCCAGAATCTGAATTAAGCTTTGCCTTTCGATTAATTTGTTGATCAGGTGTTTCTGCTGGCTTCGCATACTCTCGTTTCAGCAATTCTGCTGCTATTGCTCGATGATAATCAGCTTGCTTAGTAGCTTCTTGTGCAGCCTGTTCGTAGTAGCGGATATTAGCTACCGTATGCGATTTAAAATCCTGACCCTGCCTACCATAATAATGGCTATGTTCATTGTATTCCTCTAAGGATTCTTTTTTTTCCTCAGCTTTTGCGACCATTTCCTTAGCTACAGTGTCATAATGATTTGCTAATTTATTATGATCGCTATAAGTCTTAGCATTCTGTAGAATCTCTTTATCACTTACAGTTTGTGTTTCTAGCTGACTCAATGGTGCACAGGCAACCAGTTGAGAAAGTATAGGTAACACTAAAATATATTTTCCCAGTTTTGTGCTCATGATAGTAGTGACTCCGAGTGAAATGACAGTTCGCATCGTACCGAGTCAAGACTACAGTGTATATTAGGGAAACTATGGTTTTTTGCTAAGGGAAACCATTAGCAGATAATGCGTTGATAAATGTAATTTTTAAATTTATTGATGAGGTTTTTTAATGCTCTTCAGAGATCCAGCGAGTAGCGTAGCGTATTAAATCAGCGCCATCTTTTAAATTTAATTTGATCCTAATATTGAAACGATGAGTTTCAATGGTTTTAATGCTGCGGCAAAGCAACTTAGCGATTTCTTGACTGCTATATCCTTGTCCAATCAAATGTAGTACTTCAAATTCACTTGGAGTAAGGGTATTGATCAATTGTTCAGGCTCAGATCCCCCGGTTGCAATTCGCTTCAGCAATTTTTCATGCATTTGCTTGCTTAAATATACATTACCTTTTAAGACTTCCCGAATAGCGGCTAGCAGTACTTCACCTGGCTCTTGCTTCATGACATAACCGAGCGCACCAGCCCGCAGGGCGCGTTCAGCATAAACTGATTCATCATGCATGGAAACAAACAGGACTGGAAGAGTGGGAATCTGCGCATGCATACTTTTTATCACTTCAAAGCCGGATACTGTCTTGAGAGTGACATCCAATAAGACGATATCGACAGGGCCGCTCTTCTTGAGTATTGCCAATGCTTCATTACCGTCACCTGCTTCAGCAAATACCTCCATATCGGGTTCCATATTGATGAGCATTGCCATACCATGCCTTAGCATGGCATGATCATCCACTAACATTACCTTCGCTTTTGCAGTCATTTTAAGCCATCCGCATTTCTAGTCGAACTTCAGTACCCCCTTCGTTACGTGATAGAAATTCCAGCTTTGCACCCAATTGTTTCGCACGATATTGCATAATCTTAATGCCCATTCCTGAAATTGTTTTATGATTGGTATCGATTCCTACAAAACCGCTGCCATCATCGCAGATTGATAGACGTAATATGCCTTCTTCGGAAGTTAACGATATGTCAATATGCTGCGCTTTACCATGGCGTATGGCATTATTGACAGCTTCTTGGGCGACCCGGTATAAGTTAAGCGCTAAATCATTATCATTGATAGTGATGCTATTATTGCATGAAAAATCGCAAATAATGTTATAAGTAGTTGTTATCCTTGCTGCCAAAGTTTGCAATGCAGGTATTAAACCATTAGCTTCCAATTCAAATGGCAGTAATCCCTGAGCAAGTTGCTTGATCTGTATCACAGCGATTTGGGCTTGTGAAGCTATAGCAGCGGCAGTTTTTGCCATACTCTCACTTCCTGCAGTAAAGATTTGTTTTTCCAGCGCTCTGGCTTGATAGCCAATTGCTGCTATTTGCTGTCCGAGATTATCATGCAGTTCTTGTCCTATAGTATGTGCTTGCTCTTCCGCTACAAATACCAGCGCCTCTTCTAGGCGTTTACGTTCAAGCCAGCTTTCCAGATCGCTGGCGATAGCATTGACGAGCTTCTGTTCTTCTGGCACCATAAAAGGTTTATCAGAAGGATAGAATACGCGCAATTGGCCACATACTTTGCCGTTAACACTGATTGGCGACCAACAAGTACATGCAGGATCTCGTTCTGCACGTCGTTGATTGCGGGCCCTGCTGTTAATTTTAGTTTTTGACTGTAATTGGTGTGTATGGTCTTTTCCGTATTTTCCTGAAGTAAAACGCCAACCATCCAGTTCAATGACAGCGGTGGCAATTTCAGGGAATTGCACAGCAGATATCAGATTTTCAAAAATATTTTGACATACATTATCTATGGATGATTCCATTCCAATTCCACGGCGGATTTCATAGAGACATGTGATTTCCTTTAAACGCTCGCGCAGTAACTCGTCAACTTTCTTGCGCTCAAGCCACTTTGCCAAATCATCCGCAATCGCATCAATGAGCCTCTGTTCTTCCAGAACCAAAAATGGTTTATCTTCAGGATAAAACACACTCAAATGACCACATACTCTCCCGTTGACGCTGATTTTTGATTGTAAAACGAATCCAATGGCATCACTTTTCTTATAACACTCAAAGCATACCTTGTCATTAGCAGTGACTTTGGACTGTAATTTGTTGGCAAAGCCCTGTTCCTGACTTTTGGAAGTGAAACGCTTGCCATCAACTTCAATCACGGCGGTAGCCATTTCCGGAAACTGCATGGCGGGTATTAAATGCATAAAAATATGTTGAGAAATATCACCCATTGATAATTCCAATCCCATGCCACGGCGGATTTCATAAAGGCAGGTAATTTCCTTCAGACGTACACGTAGTAATTCATCCACTTGCTTGCGTTCGAGCCACTTTGCCAGATCGCTCGTGATCGCATCAAGGAGTCTTTGCTCTTCCAGCACGAGAAATGACTTGTCTTCCGGATAGAAAACGCTTAAGCGGCCACACACTTTGCCGTTGACGGTAATTTCCGATTTCAGTTCATGCACTAAGCCTTGATTTTGATTTATCGAAGTGATTCGCCTTCCATCCAGCTCAATCATCGCAGAGGCATGTTCTGGGTATTGCATGGCAGGTATCAGATGTTCAAAGATTTGCTGACAGACTTCGTCTACTGATAATCCCAATCCGGTACTGTGGCGAATCTCATATAAACAAGTGATTTCCTTCAGGCGCTCGCGCAATTCAATTTCTTTATGACTCAGCTCAATAGAAAATTGCTCTGCTGTTTCCTTGGCGTCGCGTGCTTCTTTTTCTGATTTGATCAGCTTGCGCACAAACCAATTCAATAACAAAATCTCGGCAATAATCAACCCGGCTAGATAAAGAATGATGATTTTTAATTCTTCAGTGACGGGTCTGAATAATTCTTCTTCGTCCAATTTCAAGATCATGCCAAGGCCAATCGTCCGCAAAGGCGCGTAAGCCTCAATTACCGGTATCTGACGATAATCCCTAACAGCAATAACCCCACTTTTTCCGTCTAACGCATAGCTTATTGGTAGCACACCACCTTCCGTCACGCGTTTTAAGTGCTTAAATTTTATACCGTCAATCTGGCTTATCAGGCACGGCATGTCCTGTTTTCCAGGCGGGGGTGGTGCACACAATATGAATTCTCCGGTTTCACCGATTGATCTTATTTCGCTAAATCTGCGAGTAAGCTGCGGCAATGTTATCTCTGTCGTGATACTGCCGATGCGGCGCATATCTTCATCCAGCACTTCTTTATGGGTGCGCAGAATAAACTGTCCATCCCATACTAAAGCGGTGTTAGTGTATTTATTCAGTGGTAAAGACTGAGATTGGTTTTCAGAAAAACGACCAACTTGTGATAATGCATTACCATGTATGTCATAAATAACCGCAGCAGAAAAACCTACTTGCGTCAATGAATTAACGTTTCGCACAAGATCGTGTAATGCGTTAGCGTTGTCTGGCTGTGCATTGAGTTGCTTCATTGATTGGATGATAAAAGGACGAAGAGTCAGCGCGCGAGTATCCGCCACCCCCTTTTCAATTAGGCTTTCTATGAGGAGCGCCTTACCTTGTAGAGCAACATCCAATCCTCTGCCAAGCACAGACTCGATCTGTTGCCGCATGGCACTGTAAACTGCGATACCTGTCGTTAGCGTCAATCCTAACAAGAGTAGACCGCCAATAATACTAATCTTGCGATCATCACGTGTTAAAAGCAAACCAATCTCCTTGTTGAGTTTGTATTGATTAAATTATAAGCACAACGATTGATCAAACTCCAGAGATTGCATGTTGTACTAAACAGATTATTTATGCCAATGAGTAAAAAGGGTTGTAGGTACAAAACATTCACATCCATTTTTTTCTTTTGAAGAAAATAAGTAAACCCACACCAACCATAATAAAGACTACCCATACGGCAGGATAAGCCCAGCGCCATTTTAATTCTGGCATATATTCAAAATTCATACCGTAAATACCAGCGATAAAAGTCAGTGGTATGAAGATAGATGCAAAAATAGTCAAAATTTTCATTGTTTCATTCAATTTATTACTAATGCTGGAAAGGTAAATATCGTGCATGGCAGAAATTCTTTCCCGATAAGACTCGAGAGAATCCGTGACACGAAGGACGTGATCATAAACATCTCCATAGTATCGCAATGTTTTTTGCTGTAGCAAAGGCGTATCGGTTCGTTGGATTGTTGCTAGCAGCTCACGCAAAGGAGAAATATTACGTTTCATGGAAATTAAGCTGCGTCGAATTTGTTGCACGGTTTTCAGCATTTCTTTATTGGAATTGAACAATATATTGTCTTCCAGGGGATCAAGGATTTCATCCAGTCTGTCTTCCACGAAAAAATACTCATCAACGACGGTATCGAGAATCACATAGGCTAGATAATCACTCCCTAATTGCCGTAAGCGGCCATTAGGGGCTTGTAAATGACTGTAAATAGGTTCAAATATGTTATCGGCTTTTTCTTTGAAAGTAATCACATAATTGGCCAATAATAATATGCTGATTTGCTCATACTGCAGGTCAAAATCTTTTTCTTGAGTGATACTGATACCTTTAATGACCAAATAAAGAAAATCGTCATACTCCTCCAACTTTGGACGCTGATGGGTGCTTAAAATATCTTCCAGCACCAGAGGATGAATATTCAGTTCCTGACCGATAGTTTCTACGATCCCAACATCACTTAATCCATCTACATTTATCCAGGTAATCAGCTCGGCGTTTTTTAATGGCTTTAATTCTGTAATTGAACGGATTTTGTGTTGTATCAAAGTATCATTTTTGTATTGCGTGACTGAAATTTTGCATTCCGCTGCGTGCTTTTTGCCTATATGTATTAATGTTCCTGGCGGAAGTCCGGATTTCTCTGCCGCACTGCCTATAACTGACTTGTGAGTACGATGATGCAAGCGGCGCCGTGACGGTAAAGTAGAATTCATAATGAGCTTATCCGGAATGATGAATCAGGTGCCTATTCTAAGATGTTTTAGTCCATCATAGGGGTGACATCCATCAGAATGAACATAGGCATAGTATCTGGCGCAAAATAATCTTTTATTGGAATCAAGCAGGGCGATAAGAATACTTTAGCGAATACTAGTGCACGGCTTTTGTTGGTATTTACATGTGCTATTCTACCCAATTATGCAGTATTTATAATTATTATCAACTGGTTATTGTTGATGAGTAAGCTCTAAATATCGAAACAGAAGCGTTTATCTGCTGATAAAAATAACTACCTGAAGATTTGCCGTAGCACTCCGTTGTTGAGG
>CBFGXU010000029.1:0-19561 GCA_965652935.1 uncultured Nitrosomonas sp. | reverse complement strand
TTTGTAAAGCTGAAACCCAGGCCGGAAATTGTTTGGCGCTGTAGCTGGTAAGTTGTGTGACAGCATCGGAATAATCCCATGGACAAAGCGGTGACAAAATACCACCTCCGGCCCAGGATGATTCCTGTCCAACTTTATTCCGCTCAAGTATCATCACTTTTGCGCCTTGCAATAAAAGGCGCTCTGCTGTAGCGAGCCCAATAATTCCTGCGCCAATGACGATTACATCCCACTTCATGATGGATGACTACCTGCCTAATAGAAATAAGGGTTTTTAAACTGTTAGCGTAAATTGTAACCTACCCTGACTAGTAATATACCGCGTCGAACAAGAGGTCATGGGCAATGAAATAGTGTCTCAACATTAAAGTTAATTGACGATTAGCCGTTATTTCATGAGCCGTGTCATAGGTATGGATTAGGATCAGAATCAGAATCAAAGGTGGTTTTCTGAAATCGTGTAGATGAAAAGATGCAAGGCATAAAAAGATTAAATTCACATGGTTTTACATTGATTGAGTTATTAATTACAGTGGCCATCATCGGTATTTTGGCAGCCGTCGCTTACCCTTCTTATACGCAATATACGATACGAGCAAACCGCACGGCAGCTCAGGCACAAATGATGGATATTGCTAATCGTCAGCAACAGTTTCTGCTAACTAATCGGAACTATGCAAGTAAAGCGACTTTAGAAGCGAGTGGTTATGCATTGCCGCCAGAGGTCAGTAGTAAATACAATTATACGATTGTGGTTGGAGCGGGTGCTGTGCCTTCGTATACGCTCACATTTACACCCATCGGCGCCCAGGCAAGCGATGGAAGCTTGATACTCAATAGCGAAGGCGTCAAAGCGCCTGCTGACAAATGGTAACCAAGTAATGAAAGTCTTATTCCATTTAAGCCCAGCATCTTCAATGCGCGGCGTATCGCTGATTGAAGTCCTTGTCACTGTAGTTATTATGGCTATCGGGTTATTGGGATTGGCTGGTTTGCAGATACGTTTACAATCTTCCGAGCTAGAATCCTATCAGCGTACGCATGCGCTGATTCTACTTGAAGACATGGCAAACAGGCTGTCTGCTAACCGTGCAAATGCAGCCACCTATGTTACTGCATCGGCGAATCCTCTGGGAACCGGAGATAGTCAGCCTGCTTCTTGCGCAGGAAATGGTCAGAGCTTTGATGCCTGTCAGTGGAGTAATGCACTCAAAGGGGCCAGTGAGCAGTCATCGTTGTCGGCAAATGTAGGTGCAATGATCGGAGCGCGTGGTTGTATCGAAGATCTTGGCACAGGTGATCAGTTCATGATCACGGTAGCTTGGCAGGGTATGACTCCGATTTCAGCACCATCTTCCAATTGTGGAACTGGGCTCTATGATGGTGCAGCAGGTACAAAATGCGCTAATGATTTGTGCCGGCGCACCATGAGTACGATCATACGTGTAGCTAATCTGGCATCCCCATGAGTGAGCAGATATTAAAGTGGAGTACTGTTAAATCAGGTTCCCGGCTAAACAATCAGCAGGGAGGCTTTTCTCTGATTGAGTTAATGATCTCAGTGACGCTAGGATTATTAATTTTGGCAGGCGTACTCGCACTCTACCTGGATTTGACCAGGAGTAATGCCGAGCTGGCGAAAATGAACCGACAAATTGAGAACGGTCGATTCACCTTGCAATTACTGCAGCAAGAGCTATGGCATGCAGGTTATTGGGATACTTATGTGCCAGCTCTACCTTCCGCCGTACCTCCTACCGTAATACCCAATCCATGTATTCCATTTTCTGACTGGGACGCAGCCTACATTAGCAATATGTTTTCTCTTCCAGTGCAGGGGTATGCAGCAGAGGTTTCTTTACCGGATGAGTGCTCTGGTATTGTGACAAACCGGCAGTCGGACTCTGACGTGTTGGTGGTTCGATATGCTTCAACCTGTGCCGCAAGTACTGCAGGATGTGAAAACTATGCTGCAGGCAAATTGTACTTGCAAACCCAACAATGCACAAATACGGGGCATGGAAATTATGCTTCTGATGCGGCTACCGTACCTGTATTGGGTACACCTGGTATCAGCGTGTATAAAAAAGACTGCATCACGGCTTCCGATAAACGAAAATTAATCATCTCCATTTTTTATGTGCGCAGTTATTCTGTTACTTCAAGTGATGGCATTCCGACACTCATGCGTGCTGAGTTTGATTTAAGCGGTGGGGTCGTCAAAATGCAATCAGCACAGCCAGTCATAGAAGGTATACAAAGTATCCAGTTTGAATATGGACGAGATACTGATGAAGATGGCAGCGCGGATATTTTTGACGATTGTTCTTCCTGCACAGCCTTGGACTGGGCAAACGTCGTTGCAGTGCAAGTTCATGTGCTTGCACGCAATCTGGAAACCTCTTCTGGTTATGTCGATGATAAAACCTATCAGCTTGGATCAACCATATTGAGGCCTTTCAATGATGGCTATAGGCGTCATGCCTATACCAGCTATGTGCGTTTGGTGAATCCGTCAGGCAGACGAGAAAAACCATGAGAAATGAAAAAATGCTTTTCCAGCAAAGAGGTGCCACTTTAGTGGTCGGATTGATCATGCTGGTTACGATCACCTTGTTGGTAATATCTGCTTTTTCACTAAGCGGTGGAAATCTGAAGGCAGTGGGGAACATGCAATACAGAAATGAAGCGATAGCAGCCGCTAATATGGCCATTGAGCAGACCATCAACATTAACTTTGCGGCCATTGATCCAGCAAATTATCCGGCAACGATCGATATCGATATTGATCAGAATGATGCGATTGATTATACGGTGACCATTAAAGCGCCTGTATGCCTGAAAGCCACATTAGCCCCTGTTAATGTCAATTCCTTGAGCGGAGTAAATTCTGATGTCACCAACTCATCGGATTATTTAACGTTATGGGAAATTGAGGCCACCGCACAGAGTCAGGCTACAGGTGCATCGGTAGTGGCTAAACAAGGTATCAGCAAGCAGCTAACATTAAGTGAATATTTATTGTCTTCCTGTTAAGGATTAACTCTAGGGATTGGGAGGTTCAATGTTCATACGCTTAAAGAAACATTTGCTAATCACCATCATTCTTGCAACTGCCAGCACGATTTCAACGGCAGAAGATATTGATATTTTTGCTGGCGTTACGTCATCAGATCCCAAAGATGTTCCTAATGTACTGATCATATTGGATAACACAGCAAACTGGAATAATGCGTTTGTGAATGAGATCAATGCATTAGCTGCAGTGTTAGCTGATATGCCCACTGGTGAAATTAGGGTAGGGCTAATGATGTTCAGTGAGACAGGATCAGGAAATGGTAATCCAGCTGGTGGTTACGTGCGTGCTGCAGTGCGTTTGATGGATGCTTCCAATAAGCTGATCTATCAGAATCTAGTGAATAGCCTGCATAAGCTTAATGATAAATCAGACGGAGGCAAGCTGGGCTTGACGATGGCGGAGGCCTACTATTATTTTGCAGGTAAGAGTGCCTACGCAGGGCATAACAAGATTGAGCGGGATTACGCCGGTAATACGTCAGGGACCTCAGCATCGAATGCAGTTTATGCGCTAGCGGGTAATGCATTGGCATCCCCCAGTGATACTGACTATGAGAGTCCCGTGAATTCAGGTTGTCAGAAAAATTTTATTATTTATATCAGTAATGGTCCTGTGCAGGATAACAGTTCTGATACTTCAACGGCCAACTCAAAATTATCTGATGCAGGAGGGAGTACGGCGCAGATCACGCTTTCTCCCGGTGGTTCCCAATCAGGTGCCGGCGATGAATGGGCGCGTTTTATGGCGACTGCCAGCTATCCTAAAATCAAAACCTACACGATTGATGTAGATCCGAGTAAAACCGGACAAGGGCCTGGATTCACTGCATTATTAAAAAGTATGGCGAAGCAAGGCCAAGGAGGATATTACGCAGTCAATTCTTCAACTGATAATGGTTCAGAAATTGCGCAAGCGCTTAAAGGCGCTCTTTCTGAAATACAAGCCAATAATAGTGTATTTGCTTCCGCGAGCCTTCCAGTCAGTGTTAATACGCAAGGTACTTTTCGTAATCAGGTGTTTATCGGAATGTTTCGTCCGGATGCTAACTTAAGGCCTCAGTGGATGGGGAATCTCAAGCAATATAAATTTAAAGCGAGTGTGACGAATAATCAGATTAACTTGAATTTGGTTGATGCCGATGATGTTTTGGCAATTAATGCGGATTCCGGCTTCCTTACGCCGTGTGCTCGTAGTTTCTGGACTCCCAGTACAGCAAATATGGATGCTTACTGGTCGTTTTCACCGCAAGGCTCATGCTTGAAAATTGCTAATTCCAATCAATCCAATACTCCGGATGGCGCCATTGTGGAAAAAGGCGCGGCAGGTTTTATGCTAAGAGCCATTGATCCCTCCACACGTACCGTTAAAACCTGCGATCCGGCCAGCTGTACAGGTTTAAGCAATTTTGATGATGCCAATGCCTCCATTACGCAGGCCCAGCTGGGTGTAGCGGATAGTACTGAACGTACCAATCTCATCAACTGGGTACGCGGTAAGGATTTCAAGGACGAAAATATCAACGGAAATACTACCGAGATGAGGCCATCAGCGCATGGTGATATTGTGCATTCCCGACCCGTAGCGATCGATTATGGGGGAAGCACAGGAGTGGTCGTGTTTTATGGCGCCAGTGATGGGATGTTACATGTTATCAATGGCAATCAGTCAAACAGTATCGGCGCTTATGCCCCCGGTAGTGAGTTATGGTCGTTTGTTGCACCGGAACATTATGGCAGGCTCAAGCGTATTTATAACAACAGTCCTGCCATTACCTTTCCGAGTGTAGGCGATGCGACTGCCAAACCTTATTTCTTTGATGGTCCTATCACCGCTTATAAAGATAGCGGTACAGTCTGGGTTTTTGCCACGCAACGGCGCGGTGGAAGAATGATTTATGCTTTTGATACCAGCATTCCCACTAGTCCAAGTTTGAAGTGGCGTCAAGGCTGCCCAAACCTGCTGGATGATATCAATTGTACTTCCTCAGATTTCGTCAGTATCGGACAGACATGGTCTGCAGCAGAAATTCTGAAAGCATCGGGTTATGTTTCGGGATCAACGCCACTGCCGATGCTTATCTTTGGTGGCGGATATGATACCTGTGAAGATGGGCAAGGAGGAAACGATCTGAATACCTGTAGCGCACCGAAAGGAAACAGAATTTTTGTGCTGGATGCCAATAATGGTACGTTACTGACCACATTATCAACCGATCGCAGTGTAGTGGGGGATATTACTGTGGTACCTAATACACTTACCGGTCTGGCTGAATATGCCTATGCCGCCGATACAGGCGGAAATGTTTATCGGATTACGATCGGCTCTGCTGTACCTTCAAATTGGACAATTACGAAAATTGCTTCACTGGGATGCGATACAACTGCCTGCCCAGGTGGCGTGGCCAATCGCAAATTCATGTTTGCTCCTGAAGTGGTTGTGACACCCGGTTACAATGTGATTTTGATAGGCTCGGGTGACCGGGAACACCCTCTTTTGAGTCATACGACCACCATCAGTGTGAATAATGCATTTTTCATGATTAAAGACAAACCCTCTGATGCTGCCTGGTGGTCATCAGAGGGGGCTAATTGCCAGTCACAGGCTTTGGCCTGTATCACTTCACTGCTTGCCATCGATCCGGATAGTACATTGCTGCCAACAGAGGCGCAGTTAGCGGCTAAAAAAGGCTGGTATATGCCTTTTGGCGCAGAAGGTACCATCCATGATAAAGAACAGGTGGTGACATCGGCTGTTGCCGTACTGGGAGTGGTTACATTTAGTACCCATACGCCAACACTGCCCGGAGAAAACAGTTGTTACAATCTTGGTGAAGCTCGTGTTTATAACTTGGGATTTATGGACGGCCGTCCTGTAGGTGCTAGTAGATATGTGCCAGTAAACGGCGGGGGCTTGCCGCCATCACCGGTGGCCGGCATGGTCACGGTGCAGGATTCCGTCACCGGCCAAGATATGACATTACCCTTTTTGATTGGAGGCAGCGGGGTATCTTCATTAGAAGGATCGGCGCCTGAACCGCTGGTGACGCCTGTCAGATATAAAAGCCGGGCTTATTGGTATCTTCAGCAATAACGCAAATGATTAGTTCGAGTCTGCTGGTTAGCGATAAAAAATTTTCAACTCACCGCGGGGTAACATTGATTGAATTGCTGGTCGCATTGTCGGTACTTTCTATTCTGTTGGCTGTGGGTGTGCCGTCTTTTGGCCAATTTACTGTGAATACTCGCTTAAATAGCTATAGCAATACCCTGTTCTCGCACATTTCATTAGCCAGATCGGAAGCGATTAAACGGAATGCGCGTGTTGCAGTCTGTAAAAGTTCGGATGGTTCATCCTGTGCCAGTTCAGGTGATTGGAGCCAAGGCTGGGTTGTATTTGTGGATCTGGATAATAGTGCAAGTATCGGCAGTGGGGAGCAAGTCATTACGACAGCATCTGCTTTGCCAGCCGGCTTTAGTTTTACCGGAAACGGCAATGTCAGTGATTATATTTCCTATGATGCACAAGGCATGCCAAAGCTCATCACTGGCGGATTTCAGTCCGGTACGATTACGATGTGTCCTGCAGCACCCGCAGTGGCTGGTAATGGACGCGACATCATATTAAGCAGTAGTGGCAGGGCGCGTATCGCAAAAATTACAACCTGTTCATGATCTGAGCAACGCATTTGATAAACGAGTTCGATGAATTGAACTTGATAAAACTTATTCTCTGATTTCCTGCTCAATCTGGTCGGCTGTAACATGACGCACATCCTTGCCCTTTACCATATAAACCACGTATTCAGACATGTTTTTTGCGTGATCTCCGATACGTTCTATGGCTTTGGCAACAAATATTATTTCCAAACAAGTGGAAATTTTACGGGGATCTTCCATCATGAATGTGATCACTTGACGCAAGATAGCACGAAATTCTTCATCCACAAATTCATCCTGCCGCACAATTTGTGCCGCTGCATTTAAGTCTAACCGGGCAAAAGAATCTAGCGCTTTATGCAGCATATCCATGGCGATACTAGCCACATGCTTGATTTCATTAAAGCGAGGTATGTGCATACGATCGGATGCATAAATTAACTTCGCCATGCGTGCGATTTTTGCAGCTTCATCACCGATACGTTCCAGGTCTGTAATGGTTTTTATTACCATCATGATCATGCGTAAGTCACTAGCAGTGGGTTGTCTGCGCGCAATGATCTGGCTACAGATTTCGTCGATAGAAACTTCCATTGCATTGACGCGATGGTCACGCGTAATGACCTGATCAATTAACTCTTCATTGCCACTCGTTAAAGCCTCGATGGCATACTCAATTTGCTCTTCAACAAAACCACCCATCTGCAAAACACGTGTACGCACTTCTTCGAGATCAGCGTCGAACTGCTTGGAAATATGTTCTTTAGTTATCATGGCTTATTTGTTTTCGTGAAGTAGGTTATGCGTCGGAGTTCCTCGATTGCTTAGGGGCATTATAATCAAGCAGTCACTGTTCTTACACCCTGATCAGTACCCAGTAATAAAGTATCTGCTGAGCGCCGTGCAAAAAGACCATTGGTGACAACACCGGCAATTTGATTAAGCGTTGTTTCCAGTTCAACTGGGTTCATGATTTGCAAGCCATGCACATCAAGAATAACATTACCATTATCCGTGGTGAAACCTTGGCGTAAAGCCGGATGCCCACCCAGCAATACGATTTCTCGTGCAACATAGCTGCGCGCCATTGGTATCACCTCAACAGGCAAGGGGAAATTGCCAAGAATATTCACCAGCTTGCTTTGATCGGTAATGCAGATAAATTTCCGTGCGACTGCAGCAACGATTTTTTCCCGCGTTAAAGCGCCACCACCGCCTTTGATCATGTGCAGATGCTCGGTAATCTCATCCGCACCATCAACATATACCGGAAGATCGTCAACATTGTTGAGATCGAAAACTTCAATGCCGTGACCCTTAAGGCGCTGCGCGGTTGCTTCCGAACTGGCGACCGCGCCTTCGATTTTATGTTTGATTTTGGCAAGTTCCTCAATGAAATAATTGGCGGTAGAGCCTGTACCTACCCCAACAATACAACCTACCGGAATATACTGAATTGCAGCCGCTGCAACGGCGTGTTTTTGTTCGTCTTGTGTCATTGGCCTAATTGTGTTAACAAAAAATTAATAGTGTTTATCAGGATAGCGTCATCTTTGAATTTAAACAATGCTTTCAGTCACTAGATATAAAATTTACTGGATTCGAGAAAAATATGTATAGGATTACGGCATTAGGCTGGTAGGATGAAGAGCAATTTTGGCATAGCGATATGAAAGTATAAATATGCCAATCCTAATTGAATGCTTCGCCAGCAAGTGAAGATTGAGTAGTTGTCAATTGAGTAGTTGTCAGAAAAACGGATCAAACTCAGATTCAGGAATCCGGTAGCCTTTGAGCCACGACTTGAATTGTTTAACATCGTTGAACAGCATCAGGTCATGCTGAATGCTGTTAATTTGATTCTGTAGCCTGCGGGTATCTTCATTTAGCAATGTAAACAAGCGCTTGGGCGACAGACGCTCATACGGCGCAAGCCCAATCATTTCTCTGATATGCTGTTCCGTCAGCATCACTTCTTGCTGAAGCTCTTCCAGTTGACTTTGCAAGATTTTGTTGTAGTGCCTCAACAGGTCATCGGAAACATTGTTAATTTTACTTTGATCAATTTGTGCAACACTCAATTGCAATTCCAGTAGTTGCAGCAAATCTTTTTTTCCATAAGCCACAGTTACTCTCTGCATCAAGCCGGTTTTGCGTTCGCGTTCTATGGGATCTGGCTCACGGTCGGGATGCAGAGCGGCTACCAATTGCCGGTAAACCGCTTGAATCGATTTGCTGATGTTGGCCTCCTCTTCCTGCTCGCGAGCTTCCTCCGCCAATTGTTTGGCGGATTTCTTACGTTTGGGGCGGGATTCTTGAGCCTGACGCTCTTGCATTTTCTCCGCCAAACGTGCTGACGTTCCTTCAGGATCAGAAAAATCAAATTCCTCATCACCCAATTCAATGCCGAACTTCTGTTTGAACATGGACTTCAGTAATTCACTGACCATTTCATTGTTTTCCAGAGTTGCATCATCGTAATTTTGCCCGCTGTAATGATCATATAACGGTTTCAAATCCGTACGCCCATGTTCGTTGATCAGCACCTCACACATATGGGTGATCAGGTGTTCGATCTTATTCTGCTGGGTATAAGTGAACTTCTGGGTGGTGTACAAAGCATCCAGAATTGCCACCATTTCAGCTTGATGCTCGTACAAGATATCGCGCAATGGGATCAGTTTTTGGGTAATTTCCTGCTGGCATTGCGGAATTGTTTCCTGCCATGTGGCCAGTAGTTTTTTCTGCGCATTGATTTTCTGGATCAGGTCATTGAATTTTCTCTGGGCAGGAGAAAGGCATGCCTGTTGCTGGCTTTCCTCGATGCGAACAACTTTGATTTTAGGATGTGACATAGCACCACGGAAAAAATTAAGTGCAAGGTATTATATTTTTATTATAGTTAATAACTGAGTGAAAAAGAAACGAATTCCACAAATTCCCTAGATAGGGAACTTGGTAAATTCATGCTAGAACAAAAAGCGTGAGTACCCTTACTCCTCATACAACAGTTATCAATGCTCTTTTTGGGTTATCCCATCATAATCAAGAATATTCAAAAACATGTTGTTATATCTGGCCAGTTGTTTTTGTCAAATCCCTGAACATAGTTAAGCCGGTCTTTATCCATATTGAGTACAAAATGCTTTTTTTCTGCGTCGAGCTTCAATGCGCTCCAGGGTACTCCAAACAACTTGCTTCCTATTCCGAACACGCCCCCAAAGGAGAGAACCGCGTAATGTACTTTGCCGTTGGTTGGATCCATCATGATTTCTTTAATATTGCCCAAGTCATCACCATTTTGATTGCGAATCCCATTCCCAATCAACGTACCGGCCCCTCTCACGCGTTTGTCTAAATTGTAAATACCTTTTTCACGATCTCCATCCTTCATAGCAAACTCCGTCAAAAATTGGCAAATAATTTTTAATACATTCTCGAGCTTAAACAGCACAGCTAAAACTGCAGGAAATTTATCTTATAGATAACACTAAATAAAATCTGTTCGTTAGCTAACTTATTGGCACAGAGAAGGAAAGCACACAGACAACTTTATTGATTTAGCTCAAGCTCACCTCCACATGATGTTCTCTATGGTCGTTTGCCAGGGGGATGATGCCTTGTGGTCGCCCTGTTTCATTGATACCGACTCTTGCGATGGCAGTGCCATCCATTATTACCCGGATCTGTTTTTCTCCATTACCTTTGACGGTGATGTGATAAAAGGTCTCGTAGAAGCGGTAACGGATGCTGTACGATTCCCAATGAGAAGGAATACATGGGGTAATGCGTAATTGGTCTACCTCTAATTGCAAGCCGAGGAGAGTTTCTACAATCAGGCGGTACATCCAGCCTGCTGCTCCCGTGTACCAGGTCCAGCCACCCCGGCCGATATGGGGTGGCGCAGCGTAAATATCCGCACACATGACATACGGTTCGACTTTATAACGTTCAATTTCGGTAAGTGTACGACCATGGTTAATGGGATTGAGCATGGAGAATAATTCCCATGCGCGTTCCCGATCACCAAGCATGGCAAACGCCATGGTGGACCAAACCGCGGCATGGGTATATTGACCGCCATTTTCCCGGGTGCCCGGTACATAACCCTTAATATATCCAGGTTCAAGTTCTGATTGATCAAAAGGAGGGTCAAACAGCTGGATCAATTGCGCATCACGCCGTACCAGGCGTTGATCTACAGCAGTCATCGCTTGGCGTGAGCGCATGGGATCGCCGCCGCCAGAAATCACGGCCCAGCTTTGACTGATCGAATCAATCTGGCATTCATCATTGACAATCGAGCCCAAGGGAGTGCCGTCATCAAAATAGGCCCGTCGATACCACTGACCGTCCCATGCACTGAGTTCGATATTGTCGCGCAATTGCTTGGCTTGCTTCAGGCAGACTTCAGCAAAAGCCTGATCTCCTCGGTTTTGCGCCAGGTCGGCAAATAAGCAAAGGTTCGTATACAAGAACCATCCTACCCAGACGCTTTCGCCCTTACCGTTTCGACCGACAAGGTTCATGCCGTCGTTCCAATCGCCGCAGCCCATCAATGGCAATTGATGTTCGCCAAAGCGCAAGCCATGTTCTATGGCGCGCTTGCAATGCTCATATAGACTGACTGCCTCTATCGAACGCTGCGGCTGGTCATAGTAAGCCTCTTCTTCTGGATACAGTTCGCGGCCTTCCAGGAAATGGATCGGTTCGTCAAGTACGCCAATATCACCAATCGCCCGCACATAATGACAGGTTGCATACGGTAGCCAGAGATAGTCATCGGAGAAGTGGGTGCGCACACCTTGGCCGCTCGGAGGGTGCCACCAATGTTGTACATCACCCGGGAGAAATTGCCGCCCGGCGCAACGTATGAGCTGTTCACGGGTGAGCCACGGGGCGGCATGGATCAGTGCCAAGGTGTCTTGCAGTTGATCCCGGAAGCCATAGGCACCACCCGACTGGTAATATCCGCTGCGGCCCCATAACCTGCAGGATAGGGTTTGGTAGATGAGCCAGCCGTTGGCCAAAATATTCAGACCGGAATCAGGCGTCTCAACATGCACTGTACCTAAAATATGATCCCAATATTCTCCTACCGCTTCTAATGCCTGCCGAGCACCTGCGCGTCCACCGTATTGCTGGATAAGCTGTTGTGCTTCATTGACGCTGTGCGCTGCTCCGAGTATAAATACGATTTCGCGCTCTTGCCCTGTGGCTAGTTCGATTTGGGTCTGGATCGCGGCACATGGATCAAGTCCCGCGCCAGTCTTACCTGACAAGCGCTTGCGGCGCATAGCTGCAGGATTAGTCAGCGAGCCGTTACGACCAATAAACTCGGTACGATTGCCGGTGACTGAACGCTCCTGTTCGCTGACATTGACAAAAACAGTTCGCTTTGCGAATTCACGCCCGTAAGCGTTACGGGCAAACAGTGCTCGGCTGTGCGCATCTATTTCGGTGACGATGTGCATCAGATTGGTATGCCGCCATTCACCGAGTACCCATTCCCAGTAGCCGGTCAGCGACAACCGCCGAGAGCGTTTCGAATGGTTATGCAACTTGACAACCACCAGCTTCACTGGTGCGTCGATGGCAACATAAGTGCATAATTCCGATGAGATGCCGGTCTGGTAATACTCGAATACACTGTACCCAAATCCGTGTCGGCATACATAGCCGGACTGGCCTCTGGCCGGCAAAGGTGTGGGTGACCAGAAGGCACCCGTTTCCTCATCGCGGATGTAAAACGTCTCGCCGCTGCTGTCGCTAAGCGGATCATTATGCCAAGGCGTCAAGCGGAATTCGTGGGCATTTTCCACCCAGGTATACGCTCCTCCGCTTTCACTGACTACCGTGCCAATGTGTGGGTTGGCGATGACATTAACCCAGGGTGCAGGTGTGTTTTTGCCTGGTTCCAGCGTGATCACGTATTCGCGCCCATCGGGTGTGAAACCTCCCATACTGTTGTAGAAAATGCGTTCCCTCGTCAATAAGGGACTGACCGATTGAGAAGCCGGCAGCAATACAGGCTCCAGAAGATCCGATACGCGTTCAGCCGATACGCGGCGCTCCAATGGCTCGATTAATGTTTCCGTCGTATCGCTGAACACGATACGAGCGACAGTCTGGAGCAAGACCCGCTCATCTTCAGTCAGTTCTTCAGTACGACGCACGAAAACACCGCCTGATTTCTCGATGAGTTGGGCGTCAGTCCCTGAGCTGATCAATCCAATGATCAGATCGTGCAAAACGGCGCGATACCCTGAGAAATCTTCATTCATGATCACCAAATCGACAATCAGACCCTTTAGCCGCCAGTAGGCATGCGCCTGCAGCACTTGTTTTACCAGATCAATACGATCCAGATTGCCGATTCGTAGCAATACAATCGGCAGATCTCCCGAGATAGCAAAGCGCCATAGCCCGGATTGACCCAATTGATTGCGAGCGATGACATTCGGAGCAGTGCGCCGAAAGGTATTGCAGTAAATGACAGAACTGGCAAGACGGCCATAGATCTGAGCGTCGGCTTCGGTAACGTTGAGGTGGCGCAGTACCTCCTGACTCTGAAACCATGCCATTTCAAAAGCACGATCTACGAAGTGCCGGTCAGAATAATTCTCCAGCAGTGCCAGGGCTGCTTCGCGCGTGCTTGCGACCCCGGAAATGATCTGCACGATGGCTGACTCATCCGGCGATAAGGTAAGGGTACGGCGGATTGCCATGATCGGATCCAGTACCGAGCCATCCGTATTCGACAAGGTTGACGAATGCTCAGTATCGAACACCACAGGATTGGCTGGTGTTCGTCCTCGTCCGATGAATTGTGCACGGTCCGTTTCATAAGATGTCTCATCAATGACTGCGCCTGGCGCTGCTACTAAGTGGAACATCCAGGGAATCTGTTCTCCTGGAGTGCGGGGCCGCCGCGTGCAGAGGATCGCTTGCCGATCGTAGACAATTTCCGTTTGAACGAACAGATTGCTGAAAGCGCGATGCGCCAGATCGAAATTCAACGGCGCCAGTACCACTTCTGCATAGCTTGTGATCTCAATATGGCGGATACGGGAAGATTGGTTAGTGAGCGTAACGCGGCGGATCTCGACATCGTCTTCCGGTGAAACGCTGATCTCCGTATGCGTTTCAATGGCATGGTCGCGGCGACGGTATTCTGCTCGTGCTTGTACAAAAATTGCTTCGTAGTGATCTGCTTTTTGTAACGTGGGATGATGGGCAGTAGACCAGTAATGACCGGAATCGCGGTCACGCAAGTAAATGAAAGTGCCCCAGCTATCGGAAGTGGCATCCTCCCGCCAGCGGGTAATGGCCAAATCACGCCAACGGCTGTAACCACCGCCGGCATGCGTTGCCATCACATGATACCGTCCGTTGGACAGCAGATGTACTTCCGGTATCAACGTGTTTGGATCGGTGAACACACGCATGATCGTGCCTGCTTCGGCGCCGGCGGGACGCGCGGCAGCGCTTACTTCTGCCGAGTGAGGGTGCAATGTGGACCCCTTCTTCGGTATACGCTCCTGCAATAATAATTCAGTTGCCTGAGCCAGTGGATCTGACATAAAGCGGCGCTGCATCGGACGGTTAAGCAGTACATGCTCAAAGGCCAGCAGGCTCATGCCCTGATGGTGTGCCATGAAAGTGCGCACTATGACACGAGTCTTGCCGCGCGGTACACGCGCTGGTGTGTAATCGACTGCTTCATAGAATCCATAAGCACCGAGCACACCGGTAGCAGCCAGTATCTGCAAGTTACTGCAAGCTTCGTGCGGCATGACTGTCAATGCCAGCGCGCTGGCATAGGGGGCGATGACCAGATCATCACCTAATCCTCGCTTGAAGCCGAATCCAGGGACACCGAATGCCCGATATTGATAGATTTGATGCGCATCAGTGGCGTTATAACAGGATTCAGAAATTCCCCATGGCACATCGCGTTGCCGACCGTATTCGATCTGGCGCGATACTGCCGCCCTGCAGGTTTGCTCCAGCAAGGTATTTTCATAGCTTGGCATGATCAGGCGTGGCATCAGATATTCAAACATCGAGCCGCTCCACGAAATCAGGCTGACATCTTTGCCATGGCTGGTCAGCAGGCGACCAAGCGCAAACCAATGTTTCTGAGGAATCTGCCCCTGCGCGATGAGTAGAAAACTAGCCAGGCGTGCTTCGGATGCCAACAGATCATAGCAGGCTTGATCGCGGCGGCGTTCGCCGACATCGTAGCCGATAGCCAGTAAATCGCGCGAGGTATCGTAGAGAAATTCAAAATCCATGACGGCCAGTTTGCGGCAACGATCCGCCAAGGCATCGATGATTCTGATTCGCTCCAGCGCACTCCCGGAGGCGTCTGCGGCCAGTTGCGCTAATGTTGGAATCGTCTGGTAGGATTGCGGCTCAGGCACCAGATCACGAAGATCCTGTTGTAGTGCACTGATTTGCTGATCAAGCGCCTGTGTCCAGTAATACAATTCACTCTCGATGTTGATGTTGGCAGGCAGCCGTGCCACTATCTCCTTGCTCATACGGTGCATTTCATTGAGCCAGCTATCAGCCACCGCCAATGTCTGGGGCGGTCCGGTGAAGAGAAGTGTATGGAGATGATCCTCGAGAGCTTTGACGTTCCTTGAAAGGTCCACAGCCAATGATTCCGTTACCTGCTCGGAAAGCACTCGTATGGTATCTTGCAATCCCTGGAATGCATTGGTTGATAGAATCGGTTGATCCTTTAATTCGGCCAACCCCGCTTGCAAGGTGAGCAAGCTGCCGACCAGGTTACCGCTGTCTACGGAAGAGATATATTGTGGATGTAGGGGCTTCAGTGTACGGGTGTCATACCAGTTGTATAAATGTCCGAGGTAACGTTCCATTTTTTCCATGGTTTCTAGGGTATTCTGGCTCAACCGTAGTAATTCGCCGGCGGGGATATAGCCAAAATCGTATGCAGCCAGATTAGCCAGCAACGACATGCCGATATTGGTGGGAGAAGTGCGTGTGGCGAGGATTTTAGCCGGATACTCCTGAAGGTTATCGGGTGGCAGCCAGTGATCTTGTGGACCGACAAATTGTGCAAAGTAGCGCCATGTTCGCCGGGCAGCCATATGCAGGAACACACGCTGATCGATGGTGAGTGCGGGGGCTGGGGACAGCAGGGGCTTGCTAATCCACCACGCGATGAAGGGCGACAAGAACCAGGCCAGCAAAACAGGAACATACAATAAAAATTCTGCTGACCGGCTGCTTTGCAATGCCAAGCCTAGCACTACTGCCAATGCAGGGCCGATCCACATCTCCTTGGTAAAATCAGCCAATGTGCTGCACTTATTGCGGCGCTCATAGGAAGGCAAATGCCACAACATTAAACCTCTACGCGTGAACAGCATGCGTAGTCCTGAGCTCAGGATCGCGCCCAGGCTGATCAGCGTATCGTAGGGCAACATGATCAGAGACAATAAAGCAAGTGCGATAGGACGACCGGCTGACTTGCTGGTTAAATTCGCATGCACCAGCCAATCGCGATCTTCCGGTTTGCGGATGAATTCGATCGTGGTTCTCAGCAGAATGGGCAGGAACAGCACGCCCGCTACGAGCAAGATCCAGAACCATGCCGGTTCTGGACCGAACAGCCAGCCTCCAGCCAGCAAGGCTAATAATGCTATGGGCACCAGACTGCGTCGCAGATTGTCAAATATTTTCCAAATGGATAGGGCGCTGAGCGGATTAGGTTGCCACTTGGCTTTTATTCCCTTCGATTCTGGTCCGGGCACGTAGGGAAGCAACCAACCGATCAACTGCCAGTCGCCGCGTATCCACCGGTGCTGCCGGCTAGCCTCTATGGCATAGCTGGCTGGATGTTCCTCAATAAAATCGACATCAGTCACCAATGCTGAGCGCGCGTATCCGCTTTCCAGCAAATCATGACTGAGAATCAGGTTTTCTGGAAAACGTCCATCGACGGCCTGACGAAAGGCATCCACATCATAAATGCCTTTACCGATAAACGAACCTTCGCCGAAAATATCCTGGTAGACATCGGATATCTCGCGCGAGTAGGGATCAATGCCTGACTCACCTGCGAATAATTTGGTAAACCGCGACTGATGGGCACTGGTCAGACTGATCGAAACGCGCGGCTGCAAGATCGCATAGCCTGCAACGACGCGCCCTCGCTTGGCATCGTACACCGGTCGATTGAGTGTATGGGCGAGGTTGCCAATCAGTGTGCGTGCTGAATCGCGGGGTAGCTGTGTGTCGGTATCCAGCGTAATGACATATTTGATCGATTCCAGAGTGGATATGTCTCCGACAATCTCTGAGAATGCCGTTTTCGCGTCACCGCGCAGCAAGGCATTGAATTGTTCCAGTTTGCCGCGCTTGCGCTCATACCCCATCCATACCTGCTCATACGCGTTCCATACCCGTGGTCGGTGAAGCCAATAAAAAATGCATGGCCGGTCGTCGCGGTAAGTCGCGTTGAGTTCTTCGACCGCAGCGCGAGCATAGGTAAGCAGGGCATCATCCTCAGGCTGTGTACGTTCCGGTGCATCACGGAAATCTGTCAGCAAGGCAAAGAACAGATTGGGGTCGCGATTACCGAGATAGCGAATTTCCAGAGCCTCCAGAAGATGATCGATCTCCTGTGGTTTGCTTACTAAAGTCGGTACGACTACGATGGTGCGATGAGCTGTGGGGATGCCATGAGAAAAATCCAGCCGCGGCAATGTACGCGGTGGTAAAACGAGGGTGACCAGCAGATTTACCAGCGAAACTGCAAGTGCTGAAGCGCTGATCGTGCCAGTCATCAAAAAAAACCAGTAGCGCCAATCCTGCGGCCCGAGATCATCGATTGAAAAAAGCATGAGCGAAGCCGCCCATGCGGTGAGCAAAAAGATCAGGCCAAGATAAAGGAAAAGGTTGCAATGCTGGCTTGCACGGCTGACTCGAATTTGCCACGCTAACCGGAAACCGACTGCGCGTTCTAATATTGGCCGACCAAGATCGATCAGATAGTATCCAACATGTGCGGTGCGATCATTGATACCCAATCGTTCTGCGGCAGCTTGTGCCAGTGTAATGGCTTCACGTGCCACTGCTGGTTCACTATGGGAGTGGCTGCCTCTCGCGATTTCTTCGACAATACGCCGGTAGCGGTCTCGGGTGGCAAAATCCTGACTGCCGTGCAGTCCTGCTGGGTCTTCACGTAGCGTCGCTTCAAGGATACTGAGCGTTTCGACACAATCCCGCCAATCCAGCGTGCCGATAAATCTTAGGCTGCTGATGCTGTTGGCGATGGAAATCTGATTCATTGCAGCGATCCGGCCGGCTGCTTCTGACAGCTGCGCTGCGGTGACCCCTTGCTCTAAAAGTTTCTGCTCGATCCAGGTGATCACGAACGCCATCGCCGACTCTTGCGTTTGCAGCAGAGCATAAAATTCCTCGACAAATGATGCGGTCAAGGGTACATCGGCACTGGCAAACTCGGCCAATAACTGGATAAGCTGTTTCGGTTCTCTTTCGGCGGCTGTCAGCATACGATCCGCCCAGCTGATGGCTTCATTAAATTCCTGGCGCCGACGGGCGATACGCAAGGCGATCCGGCGAAGATTTTCTAATAGGGCGAGTTGCAGCATGATCGGAAATGCCCATAACTCGCCCAGCTTCAATGGTTCAACAGTTTGAAATGCGCCGATGAATTGCAGAATGTTTTCCTTGTCTACGCGGCCATCCATATGAGAGATCAGCTGCAATGCCAAATCATAGACTCGGGGAAAACCGACGGACGGTCCTTCTATCAATCGTGGTAGCTGACGGCTGAACTCACGGGGCAAATTTCGTTTTGCCTGACTGATTTGTTGCTCGATGAGGTAAAAGTTATCGAGCAGCCAGGCTTCTGCCGGAACAATTCGCTGGCCTGGAGTGATTGTGGTAGCCACGAGATCATACACCGCCAGCAGAACACGCTCGTTATCTGACAGCCGAGGCAATAATTGATCAGGTCCCGGCCGAGTATCGATCTTATACTGACTTGCGAGTATCGTTCCATGGCGTTTCAATTGCTCCATGCTGAACAATTCGGAACGCAGTAATTCCGTATCACGCTCGCTATGGAGCGTTTTCATTGGCCGAGCTGAAAATTCGAAATCTTCGATGTTGATAACATTCTCCTCGTTCGAACTCATGGTGAATGGCTAGCACGGGCCACATGCCTGTGTTTGCCACATACCTTACCCTATGTGTATTACACACTAACCTGTTATCTGCCGATTAAGGCCCTTTCCTGCACTATTTGAGGAGTTACTGAGGTGCCAGCATAAAGTGAACAGTGTATTAGAAATTTCTCGCTGGAGCTCAAGGCCAAAGCTCTAGAACCTGCCTGTCATCCACAGCATACACGCTTCAGCGCACGTAATGGCGGTTAAAAGCGTTGGGACTCATTAATAAACTGCGATAGCTAATGTTTATCGCTCTGCAGACGATGTTTAAAAGTAATTTTGTACTCAACTGCCTAAAGGATGAATATACCAGTTCAGTTCGAGCGATCCGCGATTAGTCATGCAAATTATATTAATCAGAATGTGCATCGTATGTGCGTTAACGTACAGAAAAATAGATGGAGATTCGTATGATATGCGGTTTTGAAAATTCAGCAATCTACTGCTCTGATCAGGTAGCCGGTTGGTAAACAGCGATTTTTTTTATCTCGCCGTCCGAAGTGAAATAGATACGCTCCAGCCCGTGCCGTTTCACCCGTTCACCGGAAGACGTGTCTATTCCGGTCATTACAAATGCAAACTCCACACCATTG
>CBFGXU010000028.1:0-19949 GCA_965652935.1 uncultured Nitrosomonas sp. | reverse complement strand
CCGCATCGTTAAAGCAATCCTCCTGCGCTTTTCATCCACTTCCTGCACTTTCACTTTAACCACTTGCCCGACTTTGACGATGGCATGTGGATCTTTGACGAACTTATCTGCTAACGCGGAAATATGCACCAAGCCATCCTGATGCACACCGATATCGACAAACGCTCCGAAAGCAGCGACGTTGGTGACCACGCCTTCGAGTACCATGCCGGGATGGAGATCCTGGATGGTTTCGATGCCTTCCTTGAAGGTGGCGGTTTTGAAGGTGGCGCGTGGATCGCGGCCAGGTTTTTCGAGTTCGTGCAGGATGTCTCTGACGGTCAGCAGGCCGAATTGCGCATTGGCGTATTTTTCCGGGCGAATGGATTTCAGCACTGGTTGATTGCCGATCAGTTCGGCGACGTTCAGTTTGACATCATGTAATATTTGTTCGACCAGCGGGTACGATTCCGGATGCACGGCGGATTCGTCCAGCGGGTTAGTGCCATTGGGAATGCGCAGGAATCCGGCAGCCTGTTCAAAGGTTTTTGCGCCAAGGCTGGGGACTTGCAGCAGATCGGAGCGCTGAGCAAACATGCCTCTGGCATTACGGTAGGTGATGATATTGTGTGCAATTTTACTGTTGAGGCCTGCTACATACCGCAACAAAGCCGGGGAAGCCGTGTTGACATTGACTCCGACTGCATTGACGCTATCTTCCACCACGGCGTCGAGCATGTGCGCCAATTGGCTCTGATCGACGTCATGCTGGTATTGGCCGACACCGATGGATTTGGGATCAATTTTGACCAGCTCGGCCAGCGGGTCCTGCAGCCGCCGTGCGATTGAAACTGCACCGCGTAGCGACACATCCATACCGGATAATTCTTCCGAAGCGAGTTCAGATGCCGAATACACCGAGGCGCCGGCTTCAGATACCATGACCGAGGTGAGTTTGAGTTGCGGGTGTTTCTTGATCAGATCCTTGACCAGATGATCGGTTTCTCTGGATGCCGTGCCATTGCCAATGGCGATCAATGATGCCTGATGCTGTCCAGCCAGTTGCTGTAAAGTCTGAATTGCGTTATCCCAGTCATTTTTTGGCGGATGCGGATAAATGGTAGTAGTGGTCAATACCTTCCCGGTGGCGTCAACGACTGCCACTTTTACGCCTGTTCTTAATCCCGGATCCAGGCCGATGGTTACACGCGGGCCAGCGGGTGGAGCAAGTAGCAGAGCTTTGAGGTTTTGCGCAAACACCTGAATGGCTTCTGTTTCAGCGCGTTCTCGCAGGTTGTTCATCAATTCAGTTTCCAGATGCGAAAAAATTTTTGTGCGCCAGCTCGAGCGCACGGTATCCATCAGCCAGGCATCAGCCGGGCGCTTTTGATCGTGGATATTGAATTGCCGCGCAATCAGTGATTCGCAGGGATTGAGTGCGGTGCTGCGGTTTTTTTCTTGCAACTCGGAGTCCAGGCACAGTTTCAGCTTCAAAACTGCCTCGCGTTCACCGCGCAGTAGTGCCAATGCACGATGCGATGGGATTTTGCTGATCGCCTCAGCATAATCATGATAATCGGTGAATTTGGTGTCGCTGTCTTTCTTATCCTTGGCGGCTTTGGCCGTCAGAATGGTGTGGCTGCGTAAGTATTCGCGCAACACTTGCAGCAATGGCGCATGCTCGGCGAAGCGCTCGATCAGAATATGCTGAGCGACCTGAATGGCTTCTGTTTCAGCGCGTTCTCGCAGGTTGTTCATCAATTCAGTTTCCAGATGCGAAAAAATTTTTGTGCGCCAGCTCGAGCGCACGGTATCCATCAGCCAGGCATCAGCCGGGCGCTTTTGATCGTGGATATTGAATTGCCGCGCAATCAGTGATTCGCAGGGATTGAGTGCGGTGCTGCGGTTTTTTTCTTGCAACTCGGAGTCCAGGCACAGTTTCAGCTTCAAAACTGCCTCGCGTTCACCGCGCAGTAGTGCCAATGCACGATGCGATGGGATTTTGCTGATCGCCTCAGCATAATCATGATAATCGGTGAATTTGGTGTCGCTGTCTTTCTTATCCTTGGCGGCTTTGGCCGTCAGAATGGTGTGGCTGCGTAAGTATTCGCGCAACACTTGCAGCAATGGCGCATGCTCGGCGAAGCGCTCGATCAGAATATGCTGAGCGCCTTCCAGCGCTTGCCTAGCATCAGCGACACCGGGATTATCGCCTTCCTCAGTGGTGAAAGGCGCTTTAAGATATTTGGCCGCCTCACTTTGAGGATTAAGCGCTGGGTTATTCAGCAGTGAATCCGCCAGCGCCTGCAAGCCTGCTTCATGGGCAATTTGCGCTTTGGTGCGGCGTTTCTTGCGGTACGGCAAGTACAAGTCTTCCAGATGTGCCTTGTCTTGCGCATGGGTGATGGCTTCGAGCAATGCCGGCGTCATTTTGTCTTGTTTTTCAATCGTTGTAATGATTGCAAGGCGTCTTTTCTCAAGTTCGCGCAAAGCATGCAAGCGTTCTTCCAGCACACGCAGTTGCGCGTCATCCAGTCCGCCCGTGGCTTCTTTGCGATAACGCGCGATGAAAGGTACGGTGGCGCCGTCATCCAATAATTTGATGGTGGCTTGAATTTGTGGCGGTTTTACCGCAAGCTCTGCGGCAAGGCGATGTTCAATGGGTAGCAACATGAATGTTATTTGATGGTTAAAAAGCTCTGGGATTGATTTCAGTGATTATTTAGCAGCATTGCCTGAATACAGAGCAATTTCCAGACCAGCATTGCATTTCCAGCATAACTGGAAATTGGCCGGATTTTCCTCACCGCAGGCAGGGCAGTAAATGATACCGGTTGTGGCCGGTGTTTTCTCATAGGTTTGCACGAGGCATTTGCTGCGCTCATAGTCTTCATCACGTATGATCCATACTTCCGGGTAGGCATGGGTAAACGGAATGTCTCCTACGCCACCTTGTGCATGCTGGTTAAAAATTCGTGCCGGGATATAGGCGTGCTCAAGCAGATCAAGTACTATCTGCGCTTCCAGCAAATCATTGGCAGAATAAATTTTTTTCATGCCATACAAATTTAAAATAATCAAACAGTTAATTGAGTAATACTATGTGGTTTAGAAATTTACAAGCTTACCGTATCACCAGTGGAAATATAACACTGAATAGCCTCGAAGAAGCACTTTCACAACATGCCTTGCAATCCTGCATGCAAATGGAAATGCAAAGCCGTGGCTGGCTGTTACCGCGCGAGGAACAGGAGAGCTTTGTGCATGCCTATGGTCAGCAATGGCTGATTGCTTTCGGGACGGAGAAAAAGTTGTTACCGGCCGGGGTGATTAATCAGCACGCCAAGGCACGCCTTGCACAAATCGAACAGATGCAAGGCTACAAGCCGGGTAAGAAACAAGTCAGAGACATCAAGGAAGCGACCATTATTGAGCTGTTACCGCGCGCTTTTACTCAGCGCCATAAGACGTATGCATGGATTGATGGCATAAAAAACCGACTGATGATTGATACGGCGAGTAGTAATAAGGCCGATGAATTCGTGGAGGTACTGATTAAATCGATCCATGGTCTGACTCTAGAGCCCTTAGATACACAAATCTCACCGTCTTCAGCGATGACGCGATGGCTGTCTGGCGACGATCTGCCATCTGTTTTTACGATTGATCGCGATTGTGAACTGCAAGGCATGAGCGATGAGAAAGCGACCATCAAGTATACCCGCCATGTTCTGGATGCCGAAGAGACAGCCCGGCATATTCGGGCAGGGAAGAAGGCGATCAAGCTTGCCATGACCTGGAACAGCAAAATCTCGTTTGTTTTGCATGACAATCTTCAGCTGCGGCGAATTACACCGCAGGATATTCTTAAAGAACCTGCTGAAAGTACTGAAGAATTATTTGCTAGTGATTTTGCCATTATGACCGGCGAGCTGAGTCGACTGATTACCGATGTCATCGAAGCATTGGGCGGCGAAGATCGCAATTAAAGCCAACGGATTAATGAGGGGGAGTGCCGGTTTTGGATTGATCTTTTATTCCCGACAGTACGCCCTCTGCAATTTTGTTGACAAGATCAGCTGTCTTTTGCGCCAGACTGATGCCAGTTTCCAGTTGAGCGTGTCCAACCGAAGCGATCTGTTGCGTGAAAGTGGCTAATGTTTCCTTCAACTGCGAACCTACAGTGGTTCCAGTATTTTTGGCATGATGGCTCAGATCCAGCAGGATATCGGCAATCACACCCTGGGCCGTGGTGGCAGTATGATGCAAGGTCTCCAGGAACAGGCTTTCCAGACTTTCCAGGTCAGAACGGGTACGTTTCAATTCCGTATCAGAGAATTTCTTCGCCTGATCTGCTGCTTCTTCAATGGCGAGTTTGGAGGCTTCAGCAAAGCGTGCGAGTGCTGAATCAAGTCCTCCGACAGCCTCAGTGATTTGTGATTTTGCCGCTTTGGTTTGATTGGCGACTTGTTGTAATCGTTGTTGCGAGCCGTCGTGTATGCCTTGCATGACGGCTGTGATAATGCGGCGTAAGGATTCTATATCAATATGTTGCGCATTCATTGCCTTCAGGGTTAAACGATGGACAGTTTCCTGAATATGCACACCATTTGCGACTGCTTCACGGACTTCGGCTTCTAAGGTTTCGATATCATTGCGGCTTTCAGGCTTGTTTTCAGGCTGAGTAGTATTTTCGTTTTGCATGATGATAGATCCTATAGAGTAAAAAGATATGCTTCATTTTCATTTTGCTCCGGTATTCCCGAGTTGGTCAAGGCCATTCATATAAGGGCGTAAAACTTCCGGGATAGTGACGCTGCCATCCGCATTCTGATAGTTTTCCAGTACCGCTACCAGTGTACGTCCTACGGCAAGCCCGGATCCGTTTAATGTGTGCAGCAGTGCTGGTTTTCCATTTTCGTTACGAAAGCGCGCTTGCATACGCCGTGCCTGGAATGCTTCACAGTTGCTGCATGAGGAGATTTCCCGGTAGGTATTTTGTGCCGGCAACCAGACTTCAATGTCGTAGGTTTTGGCCGCCGAGAAACCCATATCTCCGGCGCATAAAGTCATAACCCGGTATGGCAGGGCCAGTTTTTGCAGAATCTTTTCCGCATGAACGACCAGTTGCTCCAATGCTTCATAGGATTGATCGGGATGGACGATGTGTACCAGCTCAACTTTGTCAAATTGATGCTGGCGGATCAGGCCGCGCGTATCCCGGCCATAGCTGCCGGCTTCGGAGCGGAAACAGGGCGTATGCGCCACATATTTCAGCGGCAGTGCTTGCAGCGGCACAATTTCATCACGCACCATGTTGGTAATGGGCACTTCCGCAGTAGGAATCAGATGAAATTCGGGTGGATTGCCGGTAATCGAATTGTCTGTATCCCCAGCGTTGACCGCAAACAAGTCTGCCTCGAACTTGGGTAGTTGCCCTGTGCCACGCAGACTTTCGCGGCTGACTAGATAGGGCACATAGGTTTCCATATAGTCATGTTCTTGTGTGTGCGTATCCAGCATGAATTGAGCCAATGCGCGGTGCAAACGGGCAAGTCCGCCTTTCATCAGGCTGAAGCGTGCGCCGCTGAGTTTGGCGGCTGTTTCAAAATCCAGCAATCCCAAATCTTCACCGATACTCACATGATCCTTGATGGCAAAATCAAATGATCTTGGCTCGCCCCAGCGGCGAATTTGCACGTTATGCGTTTCATCTTTTCCTTCCGGCACGCTGGCATGCGGTAGGTTAGGAATTTCAAGCAATATTTTTTGCAAGCGGTTCTGGATTTGCTCCAATTGCACTTCAGCCTGTTTCAAGGCGTCTCCCAGATGAGCTACCTCGCTCATCATCATTGAAACATCTTCGCCCTTGCTTTTGGCCTGACCGATTTTTTTGGATGCTGCATTGCGTTGCGCCTGTAGTTCCTGAGTGCGGGTCTGGATTATTTTGCGCTCCGCTTCCAATGCATTGAATGCTTCGGCAGGAAAGGCATAGCCTCTTTTGGCAAGCTGCCGGATGACATTGTCTAGATCAGTGCGTAATTGTTGAATCTCTAACATGCAAAAACTCCAAAATAGCTGGTGTCAATTGAATTTGTATTTTACTGCTTGGCCTGTTCATCCAGAGTGCGTAAATAAGCGAGCTTTTCCTGAATCTTTTGTTCCAGTCCGTGAGCAGTTGGCTGATAAAAACTGACTTCAGGCATGTCATCCGGAAAATAGTTTTCCCCTGCCGCATACGCTTGCGGGCAATCATGCGCATAGCGGTAAGCTTTGCCATAACCCATCTTTTTCATCAGTTGGGTGGGTGCATTGCGCAGATGCATGGGAACACGCCGTGATTTGTCATGGGCGATAAAGGAGCGCGCTTTATTGTAGGCCAGATAGGCGGCGTTGCTTTTAGGTGCACAGGCCAGGTATAAGGCAGCTTGTGCTAATGCCAGTTCGCCCTCCGGACTCCCCAGCCGCTCATAAGTTTCGCAGGCATCCAAGGCTAGGCGCAAGGCCCGGGGATCGGCCAAGCCGATATCCTCAACTGCCATGCGGATCAAACGCCGTCCGATATACAAAGCATCGGCTCCGCCATCCAGCATGCGGCACAGCCAATAGAGCGCCGCATCGGGTGAAGAACCACGGACGGATTTGTGCAAGGCGGATATCTGATCATAAAACGCATCACCGCCTTTATCAAAACTGCGGGCATGGCGTGATAGCGCGTTAACGACATAATCTTCGCTGATACGGGTGATAGCTTCAGTTTCAGCTGCGATGCTGATTTGTTCCAGCAGATTCAGCAGCCGTCTGGCATCGCCATCGGAAAATTCTATCAATGATTGCCGTGCTTCATCGGAGAATTGGAGGCTACTCAAAGCCAGTTTTTGCGCGCGGTCAAATAGCAGAGATAATTCCTCTTCCGATAAAGCGGTCAGAACATAAACCTGGGCGCGTGATAGCAATGCATTATTGACCTCAAAGGAAGGATTTTCAGTGGTGGCGCCAATGAAGGTGATCAAGCCTTGTTCAATATATGGTAGAAACGCATCTTGTTGAGATTTGTTAAAACGATGCACTTCATCAACGAAGAGAATGGTATGCCGCCCGCTTTGTTGTAAAACGAGTTGCGCTTGCTCAATCGCATTGCGGATATCCTTGATGCCTGACAGCACAGCGGAAAGGGCGATGAATTCGCAGTTGAATTCGGTCGACATGATGCGTGCCAGCGTCGTTTTTCCTGTTCCTGGCGGGCCCCATAAAATCATCGAGTGCGGTTTGCCCGATTCAAACGCCAGGCGCAATGGTTTTCCAGCACCGAGTAAATGGCGCTGCCCGATGATGTCGCCTAAATGTTTGGGCCGTAATTGTTCTGCGAGCGGTACTTTAGGTTGGCCAGGTGAAAACAGGTCGGTATCACTCACTGATGACATCCGCATTAGGAGGGGGGATGAATTTGAACAATTCGTCCGATAACTTGGGATTTTTGTCTAGATCAGAGAATGACAATATGGTCGTTTGACCAAAATTGTCCCGTAACGCCATAATTTTTAAGGCGCCATCCGGTGAAAATCCCATTTGAATGAATTCAAAAATACTTTCTTTGTTTCTCGGGGTGGCTTCCAGCCACTCCATCTCGTTCTGTAGGCCCAGTTCGGTCAATATAAAATTGTCTTCGATGGCGCTGCTGCCAGCGAGTAGCGCAGCCGGGCTGCTGCCGATGGCGATGTTGAATTGTCGTATGGTGACCTGATTCAGGTCGGGATCATAAAACCATACCTGGGCACCGTCACCGACGATCAGTTGTTCATAAGGTTTTTCGTAGGTCCAGCGGAATTTTTCCGGGCGTTCGAACTGCAGGGTACCTGTGGATTCCTGAATGTTACGGGCATTTTTGTCATACAGGGTTTGTGAGAAATTTGCACGCACCGTGCGAGTTTCCTGGATGAAGTTTTTTAAACTATTGAGGGCAGATGCTTCAGCCAAGGCTGGTATCAGGACGATGAATAACAGCAGAAAAATGGAACAGCTTGAGCGATACATAATGTTCCTATCATGAAAGGTTGTCGTGTAGGACGATGTCTGATAGCCCGGCAATTTGATTATTCGCTTCGGGCCGGGACCAATACTTCCCGATTGCCATTACTTTGCATGGATGAAACCAAACCGGCGCGCTCCATTTCTTCGATAAGGCGTGCTGCGCGATTATAACCGATACGTAAATTTCTTTGCACCAGAGAGATTGACGCGCGGCGGGTTTTGACAACGATGGCAACCGCTTCATCATACAGAGGGTCAGCCTCACCTTCGGCGGATTTTTTGATTTCCAGTGTGCCACCAGCGCCACTTTCTTCCTCGTCCGTTTTTAAAATTTCCTCGATGTAACAGGGTTCGCCATGTTCTTTCAGATATTCAACCACCTTGTGCACTTCGTGATCGGCGACGAAAGCACCGTGAATGCGTTGCGGGTAACCACTGCCGGGCGGCAAATACAGCATATCACCTTGACCGAGCAATGCTTCAGCGCCCATTTGGTCGAGAATGGTGCGCGAATCAATTTTGCTGGATACTTGAAAAGCGATCCGGGTTGGAATATTCGCTTTAATCAGGCCGGTAATCACATCAACCGATGGGCGCTGCGTCGCCAATAAAAGATGAATGCCGGATGCCCGTGCTTTCTGTGCCAGCCGGGCGATCAAATGTTCAACCTTTTTGCCTACAACCATCATAAGATCGGCGAGTTCGTCGATCACTACGACAATCAGCGGTAATTCTTCCAAGTATTCCGGCGTTTCTCCAGGTTGGCTGAATGGATTCACCACAGGCTCTTCCTTCTTGGTTGCCTCTTGAATTTTTTGATTGTAGCCATTGAGATTGCGTACACCCAGGGCTGACATCAATTTGTAACGTCGCTCCATTTCGGCAACGCACCAGCGTAATGCACTGGCGGCCTCACGCATGTCAGTGACAACCGGCGTTAGCAAATGCGGAATGCCTTCATAGACGGATAGTTCCAGCATCTTAGGATCAATCAGAATCAGGCGGGTTTGCTCCGGCGTTGTTTTATAAATGAGGCTTAAAATAACCGCATTAATTGCAACAGATTTTCCTGAACCGGTGGTTCCGGCAACCAGTGCGTGTGGCATTTTTGCCAGATCGGACACAATCGGGCGGCCGCTGATGTCTTTACCTAGCGCAATGGTGAGCGGGGAAGCGGAATCAGTATAGGCTTGTGAGCTCAAGATTTCCTGTAATCGTACAACTTGCCGTTTGGGATTAGGGAGTTCAAGCCCCATGCTGGTTTTACCCGGAATAGTTTCGACTACCCGAATGCTGGCAACCGATAGCGCGCGCGCCAGGTCCCTAATCAGATTAATCACCTGATTGCCTTTAACACCTACCGCTGGTTCAATTTCATAACGGGTAATCACTGGACCTGGAAAAGCGGCGACCACTTTGACATCAACGCCAAATTCCTTGAGTTTGCGTTCAATTAAGCGTGAAGTGAATTCAAGCGTTTCCTTGGATAAAACTTCAAAATCCTTTTCGGGTTCATCCAAGAGGTGCAAAGGGGGTAAGGGTGAAGATGAATCGGCTGAATCAGAAAACAGAGATATTTGTTTTTCTTTGATGATGCGTTGAGATTTAACAATGGTTGTCGTGGTGGGCAGCTCAATATGAAGTTGAGGATTTTCTTGAATACGCTTTTTCTCATGCTCGATGATTTCTTCCCGCGCACGTGCAGCAATCACGCCTGCGAATTTATCTTTTCGTGTCTGCCAGGTGTTTTTTATGAAGAGTAAGAAAGTCTCAATGTTTTCACCGATTTTTTCAACAAAGCGCACCCATGATAAGCCTGTGAATTGACTGAAACCTATCGCAATTAATATTAACAATGTCAGTGTAGCGCCAGTGAAGCCCAGTACTTTTGAGAAGTAGTAACTGATGACATTTCCCAGCATGCCACCCGGCATTTGCGGAAGTGATACATTAAGCGTATGAAAGCGGAGTGATTCCAGTCCGCTGCTGGCTGATAACAATAATAAAAATCCTCCCGCTGAGAGTAATAGCGAGTGCCGATCAAAGATCCCGGCAATATCAATGCGACGGTAACTCCAGGCTACCGCTGAGAGAAAAAATGCAACCCACCACCAGGCAGACACACCGAATAAATACAGTAGTAAATCAGCCAGCCAAGCACCGGCATGCCCGCCTGCATTCTGGATTTGACTAAAATCTCCGCTGTGAGACCAGCCGGCGTCGCCGCGGTTATAGCTAAAGAATATCAATATCAGATAAAGCGCAGCTCCTGCCAAAATCAGGCAAATAGATTCGCGCAGCAGTCGGGTTACTTTGGGTGAGAATGAGTGACCACTTGATTTCTTGGCCATCGGTTTATTTATTAAACTCATAGTTATCTCACAAACTTATCATTTTCTTGTCATTTTGTCTGATCCAATGCATGGAATTATAAAGAGAATCTGAAGTAATTTCTTCAATGCATCGGTAAAAAAAATGCATTTCTATCATTATATTGAGGTGTGACAAAACCAATTAAACTGATGGAGCATCTGCTCTGAATGAGAAGCAGAAAATTTCTGAGAAAAGCTGAAGATCGAATTAATCAGATCTTGATCGTGATAAAATTGCCGCTACCGGGTTTTTTTCTTTGCTGACCACAGTGGGTAAGGTTGAAACCAGGTTCTTTCCATTGTTTTTTGAGATAATCAGCGCATCTTCCGCACGTTGGCGTAAATTTATTTTATTATCGGTACTGACAAGCGTAGAAATGCCGATACTTAAGGTGATTTTCTTTTCTGCATCCTTATTCTTGGCTGAAATTTTTTTGCGAATAGCTTCACATACATCTTTCGCTTCAGAAAGCTCTGTTTCTGGAAATAATATAGCAAATACATCCGTGTCTATATGATAAAAGAGATCGGATGTTCTGATATTTGTTCTGATATCTCGGGAAATTCTTTTGAGGACTTCATGAGCATATTTAGGGTCATGGCTGTCACTGAATGCTTTAAAGTGATCTATATCGATAATGGCAATCGATAAATTCCGGTGATATCGTTTGCATCGCAGAATTTCGGTATCCAGTTCAATTTCAAAAGCATGTCTATTCTTATATTCGGTAATTGGATTAATCAGTGTCTGAGTCATAAGGGCGGACATATCAATATTCGCTCTTTTAATCCTGATCACCATGACTGTCGTACAAATTATCAATAATAAAGTAAGTGCCCGATTAATAGTCACAATCTCCACGGGTATTATGACATCTGGTGATAAATAAAAAGCAATAACTGTGAATAAGAGACCTAACGCAGCGGTTAAATGAGTTAAATGGGTTTCATCCACTGATAAGCTGGCAAAAATAATTAATGCATAGAGCACCCCTGCTACAACTCCCAGCGGTAAATGTAAGTCAATAATAAAAATAAGGAGTGTTGCAGCTAATATAATTAAGCTATTGGTTTGGAATGTGCTTTCTCTGAATAGAAGCTTCAGGCTGGATGTTACTGAGAAAATTTGACTACGCATCTGTTTTATTGAGAGTCTGTATAAAAAGTGTTTTGTTTACATATAAATATGATGAATCTTAAAAACCTTTTTTATATCTTAATCAGTACGTAGATTTATAATAATTTTAGATTATATACATTAGTGAATGCAAAATTGCAATATTTTTCACATGAACTATTATGAAAAAGGAGTAAATTTCAATTTTTAATATTTATAATACGAGTTCCCGCTAACCGATCGTGAAGAAACTGATGATCACGATCAAATAATGCCCAGATAATCCCTAGGCCAAAAAAGAAATTGCAGATCAATGCAAGTAAATAGCGTGTAATAGCCTGTTTTTTCGTTAAACCACTTCCCTCTGCGGTGACAACACGCATTTTCCAAGTTTGCATTGCCAATGTTTGTCCGCCGTGCGTCCAAAACCAGATGAAGTAATATCCCATGATAACAAGTAGATAGAACTGGAAAAGCGGTTTGAAATAAACGGCTTTTGTATCACTAAAAATTAGATGAAAGATAAAACTGGCAATAAACAGAACAGCCAATAAAAGAAGAAATTCATAAACGAGGCAGATTATCCGACGCCAGAAACCAGGTGTTGTATAGGTCATATTTGATTTGAATCAATATAAGCAGGGTGAGTTGTTGATGTTTTAATTAGAAATAAGTTGCTGAAAAATAATTAAATTATTTTTTAGAAATAATGAAATTTAAGTCATGGTGATTGATAATTATTATCGTTTCCGTTAATATAGACGTTCGGCTAAATTAGTCTTAGGATATGTATATTCTAGCGTAACGTGGTTTAGAGGTGTGGCTTTGATCATTATCTGTAAAGTGTAAAGCACTCGATAAGTAAGAAGTTTTTTGGATTTTATCCCAGCAACGATGCAATCATTATCTCGAAAAAATATTGAGTACTTGGGATCGCAACAGCGCTTTATCTCATTACCTGGATTCTTGCTCGTGCTTGTGGCGCATGCAGCATTGTTTTATTTTTTATGGAATCAGCGTCTTATTTCGCAGCCTGAACAGACGGTGACCCTATTTGCCGAATTGATTACCGCACCGATGCCAGAACCTGCGCCTCAGGCATTACCCGAACCGGCACCTGTTAAACTTCAGCCGGCAAAGAAGCCTGTAGTTAAGCCCAAACAGGAGCGTCTCGCGGTAAAGTCGCCAGTAACACCTAAGCGGGAATATGTTGAGCCGCAACCAGAGCCGTTATCAGAATCGGTAGAGACTAAGGAATCCATGCCTGTGGCCGCAACCCCACCTGAACAAATGCCAACAGGGCCTATCACCTTATCTTCAGAGTTATCTGTTTCCTGTCCTAAATTAACTGCCCCTACTTATCCCGCTATTTCCCGTCGTATGGGTGAAGAAGGTAAACTGGTATTACGCGTAGAATTGGATGAAAGTGGGCGTATCGATAAGGCAAAAGTCATTGACAGCAGTGGTTATGAACGTCTGGATACTGCTGCCTTGACTGCGGTGAAAACCTGGCAGTGCAATCCGTCATTGCGGAATGGCCAGCCAATCAGAGCAGTTGCCTTACAGCCCTTTAATTTTGTATTGCAAGGAAATTAATCAATGGAACAAGGACTCGGTTTTTCTCATTTTCTCGATCAAATCGACAGCGTGGGCACCAGTGTGCTGGTACTTTTGCTGTCGCTTTCAGTAGCAAGTTGGTATTTGATCATCACTAAAGGTATTGCGAATTTTATTGCTACACGGCGGGCTGAGGCTTTTCTAAAGCATTTCTGGAATGTTGACTCCTTACAAGCTGTCAATGTTGAATTCAAAACTACGCCACCCAACAATGCGTTTGCAGAACTTGCCAAACTCGGCCTTGATGCAGCAACAGATTCTAAAATGCACAGTTTATATAAATTGGCTGCGGCAGGTGGTGCGAGTGATTTTCTTACACGTACTCTGCGTAATGGTATTGATCAGGAAGCGGCTCGTGTTGAAAATGGCCTCACCCTTATCGCATCTGCAGGCTCGGCTGCTCCATATATTGGTTTATTTGGGACAGTATGGGGCATTTATCATGCACTGATACAGATTGGACTCTCAGGCCAAGGTACTCTTGATAAAGTGGCAGGTCCTGTCGGGGAAGCGCTGATCATGACGGCATTGGGATTAGCGGTGGCCATTCCTGCAGTGCTCGCCTATAACGCTTTCGTACGCCGTAATCGTATCTGGTTGGCGCGGTTAGAAGCTTTTGCGCATGACTTGTTCACGCTCATTACTGTTGGGGATGCTGAGCATCAGCATGCATCTGCTTCTTCACCGCTATCATCGCAACAAGGCGCAGATAAAGTAAGTCATGTTGCTATTGAAAGGGGACAGTAATGGGGTTTGGTAGTATGCAGGGTGGCGGACGTCAAGCGCCAATGTCAGAGATCAATGTCGTGCCGCTGGTGGATGTCATGCTGGTGTTGTTGATAATTTTTATTATTACTGCCCCATTGCTAACGCATTCTGTAAAAATTGATCTGCCAAAAGCAGAAAGCACTGCCAATATTACTCGACCAGAACATATTGAGTTGGCTATCCGTGCCGATGGCAGCTTGTTCTGGAATGGAGAATCTGTCGTGCTGCAGCAATTGGATTCTCGTTTTCGAGCTATTGTCGTTCAGGTTCCCGAAACTGAATTGCATATTCGCGCAGATAAACTAGTGCATTACGAGCATGTAGCGCAGGCTATGAGTATTGCGGCTAAAGCGGGAATGACAAGAATCGGTTTTATCACTGATCCTTCGGAACAGTAAGAGCAATCAGAAGCTACTTTTTCAAGTAATGTATAGATAAAAAAACGCTGTTGCTTTTTTAAATACTCAAGTCTGAGATCCTGTCTCTACGATCATCGCTAATCTGTTAACCGGATAATATCCTTATTTGACGCCGCCTGATTCTTCGGGGCTATCTTCTAGACTAATTCCAAAATCTTATAAGCCATTTATATCGTTTTATGTTTTTGTTGTGCCATATCCCAAGTTTACAAATGAAACTACGAAAACAATGATTCAGTTGCATTTAATGAAAGAATCGGTATAATAATAATCATTCTCATTATCAATAATTTTTGGATCTTTTTTAAAGTATAAATTTAGAGAGATCTTAAGGTATTAATTATGTATGTATGTATCTGCAAGGGGGTAACAGACAAGGCATTACGTGAGGCAATCTTTCAAGGTGCTGATCGGATGAGAGACCTTAAAGCTTGTCTAGGAGTTACGGAGCAGTGCGGTCTTTGTGCATGCCATGCTAAACAGATTTTGGATGAAACATTGTCACAAAAATCACAATTAAAAGATTTTATTTCGCAACAATCAGACTGCATGTGTGAAAGAGTGGCTTAAGTAGCGAACAACGCGCGGTGCCGTTGTTCTCTGGATAATATTCTAATGATCGACTCTGATCATAACCCTTATCTTTATAAGGCAGCAAAAGATTTTATGTCTTATTCAAGATTTCCAAATATAATATTTCAGTTAATATCAAAGGTATCTTGATCTTAATAGAGATCAGGTCCGGTATTTCAATCGGAGGATCTGCATTTCCAATGAACTCCTTTTTTTAAACTTTGTGCATCATTGAATTATCTCGCTGGCATTGATACATTGAGTTGAGAAATAGTTAGCTTGCTCCAGGGCTTAACAAAAACTGCAAAAATAATTTTTGCTCATCATACATTATGATTATCTGTGGTTTTGCTAGACGCATTTGTTTGTATGCAGTACTTATCAACCTGAGCCTGGGAACAGTTTTTCTTTCTAATTCAAGTATTGCACAATCATTGAACACTACTGCACCAGCAGTCCGAACTTACCATATTTCCGCTGGTTCGTTGCATGATGCCTTGATTCAATTTTCTCAACAGGCAGGCATTAAACTTGCTATTGATGCTGCGCTGCTGCAAGGTAAAACAACGCAAGGATTAGCAGGTGATTATGAAATTAAAGCAGCACTTGATCATTTGCTCGCCGGTTCTGGATTGCAAGTGATGCAGCGGGGTGATAGCTTTGCAATTACAACAACTTCTGCAGCTACAACCGAGCCTGCGGTCACCACACTGCCTTCAGTGAAAGTCACTGCCAGCGCTACCAATCGATATGCAGCGATGAGTACCAGCACGGCGACAAAAACTAATACCCTGTTACGCGATGTGCCGCAAGCCATTTCCGTTATCACCAATGAATTGATTAAAGATCAATCCATCCGCAGCCTTGGCGATGCGGTGCGCTATGTGCCTGGGGTTGGTGTATCACAGGGCGAGGGTAACCGTGATGCGCTTGTGTTCCGTGGCAACCGCTCAACAGGGGATTTCTTTATCGATGGCATCCGCGATGATGCAGAATTTTACCGTGACCTTTATAACATTGAACGCGTTGAAGTCCTTAAAGGTGCGAATGGGATGATTTTTGGGCGCGGCGGTTCGGGTGGTGTTGTTAACCGCGTATCGAAACAAGCGAATTGGGACCCTGTTCGTGAATTTACTTTTCAGGGGGGGTCATTCAATCAGAAAAGAATGACGGCGGACGTTGGTCATGTGATTAATGACGTGGCGGCCGTTCGTTTAAATGCAGTGTATGAGGATGCAGGCAGTTTTCGTGATGACGTTAATATGGAACGGCTTGGAGTATCGCCAACAGTCACTCTCAAACCGACAAAGCGTACCAAGATCATCGTGAACATGGAGCGGTTTCACGATGATCGCACAGCTGACCGGGGAATTCCTTCATTTCTGGGACGGCCTGTTAATGTGCATGAATCGCAGTTTTTTGGCGACCCGAGACGCAGCCATGCAAATATTGATGTGCTGTCGTTCAATTCATTCATTGAGCACAAATTTGATTCGGGAGTTACGCTGCAGAACCGAACGAATTATGCAACCTACGACAAGTTCTATCAAAACATATTTGCAAACAGTCAGGTTATTCCCGGGTTGGGCTTACTGTCGCTGGGTGCGTACAACAATACAACAACTCGTGAGAATGTTTTTAATCAAACGAATTTACTTTATTCCCTCAATACGGGGCCCATCTCACATACCTTGATGGCAGGTATCGAAGTAGGGCGCCAGGACACCCATAATAGACGGCGCAACGGTTTTTTTAACAATGATGAGGCACAAGTCAATTTACGTGTGCCTTTGATTAATCCGATTACCAATGCACCAGTCGATTTTGTGACAAGAGACACAGATGCGCATAACCGAAGTGTTGTCAATGTTACATCGTTATATATCCAAGATCAGATAGAGCTATTGCCTCAACTTCAATTGATCGCGGGGGTTCGCTACGATTTGTTTGAAGTGGATTTTCAGCAAAGAAATGCAGAAAGAGCTCATCTGAAAACGAAGGATAATCTGATTGCACCACGTTTTGGTGTTATTTATAAACCTATTGAGCCTGTTTCATTTTATGCCAGCTATAGTCAAGCGTATGTTCCGCGCGCCGGCGATCAACTGACGGGCATAACAGTTACAACGGCTGTGTTGAAGCCGGAGAAATTCACCACTTTGGAAGCTGGCGTCAAATGGGATATTCGCCCTGACTTAGCACTGACAGGAGCTGTGTTCCAACTAGACCGAACCAATGCCATCACGGCTAATCCGAACGATCCATCGCGAACTTTTTTATCCAAAGGTCAGCGTACTGAAGGGGTTGAAGTCAGTCTCAATGGTCAACTGACTTCAAATTGGAGTGTGATGGGCGGTTATGCCTTTCAACTCGGAGAATTTACCAGCGATGTACAGGGAATCGCAAGAAAAGGCGCTACGGTGGGAGAACTTCCCCGTCATACTTTCTCAGTATGGAATCGGTATGACTTTACGCCTCGACTGGGTGCGGCATTCGGTGTGATCTATCGGGGCAGTATGTTTGCTTCAGCAGATAACACCGTTAGAATACCGGATTTTACCCGCGTGGATGCTGCATTGTTTGCACAGTTTACAAAAAGCTTTCGTGGTCAGTTAAATATCGAGAATTTATTCGATGCCAATTACTTCGCCTCAGTGCACAACAATAACAATATAACCCCTGGCTCCCCGATTGCAGTCCGAGCTACTTTAATTGCTAATTTTTAGTAGTTATCTAATAAATTCCTAATCTTTTCATTGATTTTGTAAATAATAATTATTATCATTATAAATTGTATTAGTGTTTATTAATTTTAAAGGGAGCATAAGAATGTCTTTTTTAAAAAGGCTCACAGTGTATAAATTCTTTACTATGAGCTTAATTCTTTTGGTATTAAGTATAGGTGGTACAGGCGTATTTGCTGCGACATTTTCCAATGTCCAGACAATTGAAGCAGCCGTGGCTGCCTTTAATACGATTAAAACGTTGCGCCAAGAATCCCCAATAAATGGAGATGCTATTGCTAGTGCTTACAGCGGTGCACTGCAGACACTGGTGCAGGAAGTCGATACGGCTAATTCATTAAAACTGGATAGTGACATTCTGGCTGCAATTGATGAGATTAAAAGTAACAATGAACCAAAATTGGCTGGGCAGGTAATCGACAAGACATTGCAGCGCGTCTTTTATCAGAGTATTTGGAATAGGATTACAGCGATACGTGATCAATTTAATGCTGCGACATCTGATCAATTAACTCAAATGCTGGATGAAACAGTTGCAGCATTTAAAGCGATTTCTGGAACAGTTGCGAGAGCTAATGAAATACTGAGCGCAGATAGACAAAACATAATAGAAGGTAGCAACCCAGGGCTGGATATTCAGTTTAACGAGTCGATTGCGCGGATGAGAGCGGCGCTGGCTAAAAATAATCCAACCGAAGATTTCGCAACCGTCGTTGTTGAACGCTATACCACAAGAATTGCATTGGCCCGGGCGTATTACATAGCAGTTTTACGTGAAGTCGGAGGTGCTATCGAACATCGAAATACAGATTTAGAAGAGACACGAATAGAGCAAAAAGAAGGAGAAATTTTTTACCGCATCATTGAATCACTGGTGGCACGGGACAATCCGGTAGGCAACACGCTCATCAAAGCGCAGCTAACAGGCAATGCTTCAGATATCGTAGCAGACGAGATTGTTAGTGAACTCAGCAAAGGATTCATTGGTCGCGTAAAAGGGGAAATGAATGGTCAAGCAGAAAGTATAGGTAAAGACCGCGTTCAGGCGATGGCAGAAGCTTCAGGAACAGCAGCTTATGCTAGAGTTTTTCTACCGGATTTAGAGGTGCGCCTGGGCGCTGAGGCCCGTAGCAATCTGGAAACCGCGCTCAGTAATCTGCAAAGCGCAAGCAGCGAAAATAGCGTAACCAAATCCGCCGAAGCGCGTGACGCTATCTCAGCGATTCTGGCCAGTTATGAGAGCGAGCTTAACTTGGTTAAGTATAATGCTACCAGTAATACAGCGCTTGTTGATAATGCTGTTGCAAGTTTTCTTACAATTAAAGATTTGCGCGGGCAAGACCCCATCAATGCAGATGCCATTGCTACAGCATATACCGGAGAACTGCAGCAAATCACGCAATTCATTGATCAAACGTATGGATTGACAATTGATCAGGATGTTCTGGCGGCTATTGAAGATATCAGAAATGGGAATGAGGTTCCATTAGCATCACAAGTCATAGACAAATCGTTGCAGCGAGTTTTTGCGCTGGGTATTTATAACCGGATTACATTAGTAACTGAACATTTTGATCAACTATCAACGGATGAATTAGCACTGGAATGGGATAGGGCGCATTCAGCTTTCGGAGCCATCACTGGCACTGCAGCCAGAGAAAATATGGTATTGACGGCGGATAAACAAACCCTTCAGGCTGGTAGTAACCCAGATTTAGATGATCAGATCACATTGGCATTTGTGAATGGCAGAGAAGCGCTAAATAAAGCCAATGCCGACGATCGGACCAATGTCGCGGTAGCGCGTGAAAACATCGTTATCCCATTAGTTAGAAGCTTCTTGATCGGGGTATTGCGCGAAGTCGGAGGAGTTATTGATAATAGAGGCGCAGATGTTGATGAGGCAAGGGTAGAACAGCTTGAAGGTGATCTTTTCTATCGCACTGTCGAGGTATTTATTGCTCAGGACAACCCATCGGGTAGCAGCCGCATCAAGGCTCAATTAACGGGTGATCTGAATAATGTAGTTGCCGATGAAATTGTCAGTGATATCAGTAGAGGCATCATTGGTCAGCTGAATAGAAGCATCAGTCAGATTGAGTCAACGTTCAATACGGATAAGCATCAGGCGGTTACTGCCTCTGAAAGAGTATCTTTGTATGCCAATATTTTCCTGCCTGATCTGGAGTTGCGTTTAGGTGCACAGCAGCGTGTAGAGATGGAAAATGCGCTGCAAGACTTGAAAGAAGCCACTGAAACTGGCGATGCTTCCAAAGCAATAGCTGCACGATCGACAATTGCTGAGATCATTGCAGCATACGAGAATGAG
>CBFGXU010000027.1:0-20084 GCA_965652935.1 uncultured Nitrosomonas sp. | reverse complement strand
AGTTGCCCAAGGTAGATCGCTGGCCAGCTTTGGTGCGTTATATCATTAGCAAAATTATCGCAACCAGAAACCCAGAACCACAATTTCTCGATTCACCTACCTTTCAATTAGCTTCCGATTCTGGTTAACTGAGTAATTTAGGTTAAATGATTTAACTGCTGCAGCTTGAGATCAAGCAGTTGATTGCTCAGTGATTACCTGATTGCGGGTTGGATTGTGTGAGGAGACGGTCACAGTATGCAATAGCAATGGCTGAAAGCAAAAATGCCAAGTGAATACCGGTTTGCGCAATGAGTGTTTTTGCATCATAAGCGCTGGCATTGATAAAAGTTTTCAGCAAGTGTATTGACGAAATCCCGATAATGGCGGTTGCCAGCTTGACTTTTAAAACGGATGCATTGACATGCGATAACCATTCTGGCTGATCCGGGTGGCCTTCCAGATTCATGCGTGAAACAAAGGTTTCATAACCACCGATAATCACCATGATGAGCAGATTTGAAATCATCACGACGTCGATCAAGCCAAGGACAACCAGCATAATGGTCGTTTCAGTGAGCTTATCGGGTCTGCTTGCACCTTCAATCGCAACAACATCTAGAATATGCTGTAATGAGGCTTGATTACCCATTACAGCGCCAATCAAATCAGATAATTCAACCCAGAAATGAAACACATACACACATTGTGCTAATACCAACCCCAGATACAAAGGCAACTGTAGCCAGCGTGTGAAAAAGAGGAAACGGGCGACGTAGATTCTATTTGGCGGACTATTTTTTAAAGTGTCTTTATTTTCCATATCGTGACATTGGTTTTAGAAACTGCAAAATAATTTGTTACTTGGTTACTAAGTAGAACTTTATTCTACGTGTTTGAAAAAATAAGGGTACCTAAGATACCCTTATTTTCTACCTGACTATTATGTTATTTTTATCACATTTTCGCTAAAACTTCTGCAACGGTTTGTCCCATCAGCGATGGTGTTGGGCAGATCGTGACGCCAAGCTCTTTCAATATCGCCACCTTCTCAGCAGCGCTTTCACCAACCGATGAGATGATCGCACCTGCATGCCCCATGCGTCGCCCTTGCGGCGCTGTCAAACCTGCGATATAGGCGATCAATGGCTTGGTCATGTTTTCTTTGGCGAATTTCCCAGCTTCGACTTCCTGTGGGCCGCCGATTTCGCCGATCATCAGTGCCACCTTGGTTTCAGGATCCTGTTCCAGTTTTTCCAGAATATCACGGTGCGAGCTGCCGGGAATCGGGTCGCCGCCAATACCCACGGAGGTTGAAATGCCGATACCGAGCAAGCGCATTTGATCAGCAGCTTCGTAACCCAGCGTTCCAGAGCGGCCGACAACGCCGACATTACCACGCGTGTAGATATGGCCGGGCATGATGCCCAGCATGGCGAGACCGGGGCTAATGGTACCTGCGCAATTCGGACCGGTCAGCAACATGCGGTCGTCCTTGGGGAAACGGCGCAGGAAATTTTTGACTGTCATCATATCCTGGGTCGGTATACCATCGGTGATAGCAACACAGTATTTGATGCCTGCATCGGCTGCTTCCATGATGGAATCTGCTGCAAACGCGGGTGGTACAAAGACAATGCTGGCTTCTGCGCCAACCTGTTCGACTGCTTTTTTGACGGTATTAAATACCGGTAATCCCAAGTGAGTTTGTCCGCCCTTTCCTGGCGTAACGCCACCTACCACATTAGAGCCATAGTCGATCATTTCCTGCGCATGAAAGGTGCCGATTTTTCCGGTAAAACCTTGAACAATAATTCGTGTTTTTTCGTTAATTAATATGGCCACTTTGTGCTCCCTCTAGGCTTCTTCGGCAACGACTTCATTACGTGCGCGCACCACTTTTTCCGCTGCATCCGCTAAAGTATCTGCTGTGATAATCGGCAAACCGCTATCTGCAATAATGCGGCGACCCTCTTCTACATTGGTTCCCGACAATCGAACCACCAATGGTACTTTCATGCCGATATTTTTAACCGCATGCACAACCCCTTCCGCAATCCAGTCGCAGCGGTTGATACCGGCAAAGATATTGACCAGCATCGCTTTCACATTGGCATCAGCTAATACGAGGCGGAAAGCTTTTTCAGTGCGCTCAGCTGAAGCACCACCACCGACATCAAGAAAGTTAGCGGGCTCGCCGCCGGCCAGTTTGATCATATCCATAGTGGCCATGGCCAGACCGGCGCCATTGATCATACAGCCGATATCACCATCCAGTCCGACATAGCTTAAGCCGACTTCTGCTGCGGCGACTTCACGACTGTCCACCTGTGAATTGTCACGTAGCTCTGCAATCTTGTGGCGGCGGAACAAGGCATTCTCGTCAAAAGCCATTTTGGCATCCAACGCAATAATCTCATTGTTGGTAGTCAGGACTAGGGGATTGATTTCCAGAATATTGGCATCCAGATCACGCAAAGCACGATAGCAGCCTTTAATGGTTTTGATCGCATGATTGAGTTGCGCGGTGTCGATATTCAGTGCAAAAGCCATTTTTCTGGCTTGGAAATCCTGCAACCCGACCGCTGGTTCGATATAGATCTTAATGATGGCTTCTGGATTGGTTTCGGCCAACTTCTCAATTTCCATACCGCCTTGCGCTGAGCCGACCATGATGACCCGCTCGCTGGAGCGATCAATCATGAATGACAGGTACATTTCTTTGGCAATGCTGGTGCCTGCTTCAATATATAACCTGGAGCAGGTTTTGCCGGCAGGGCCGGTTTGATTCGTGACCAGGGTTTTTCCCAACAGCTCCTCGGCGGCTTTCTCGACTTCAGCATGGGTTCTGCAAACCTTGATGCCGCCAGCCTTGCCGCGCGCACCCGAATGAATTTGTGCTTTGACGACCCATACCTCACCGTCAATTTCCCTCGCGCGTTGTGCGGCTTCCACCACGCTATAGGCCAAGCCGCCTTCAGCGATTTTGACGCCGTATTCAGCCAAAATTTCTTTTGCTTGATATTCATGAATATTCAATTCAATTTCCTCAACAATTGCCTTAAATTCAATTTGATAATTTATAAATTAAACCGCCGTAAAGAAAAAGGCCGCTCGCTGCGGCCTTATAGCCTGGACTAGTTTTTTGCTGCAATAGCCTCTGCTATTTTCACTACGTTGTTGGCCATTCTTTCAGAGGCTGCATCGATTAAACGGCCATCCAGCGCGGCGGCGCCTTTACCTTGTGCTGCAGCTTCTTTGAGTGCGGCCAGAATGCGTTTTGCCTTCTCAATTTCACGCGCAGGGGGCGTAAACACATCGTTTGCCAGTGCTATCTGGGTGGGGTGAATCGCCCATTTCCCTTCACATCCCAGGGCTGCTGCGCGTTTAGCGGCCAGCACGTACCCGTCCGGATCTTTAATGTCACCAAAAGGACCGTCAATCGGACGCAAACCGTAGGCGCGGCAAGCAACAATCATGCGGCTGATGGCAAAATGCCACTGATCACCGGGATAATCCGGATTCAAGCCACCAATATTGGTAGTTCTGGCACGATTACTGGCGGCATAATCGGCAACGCCAAAATGCAATGCTTCCAGCCGCCCTGCTGCACCATTACGCGCAATATCCTCGACATTGGCCATGCCCAGCGCAGTTTCAATCAATGCTTCTAGGCCGATGCGGTTTTTCAGGCCTTGCTGTTTTTCGAGTTGAGTCACCATCGCTTCCACCATGTAAATATCCGCGTAGACACCCGCTTTCGGAATTAACAAGGTATCGATCTTATGGCCAGCCTGTTCTACCAGGTCAACGACATCTCGTACCATATATTGGGTATCCAGACCGTTGATACGCACCGAAACCGTGATGCCATGCCCCTTCCAGTCCAAATCGTTGAGGACCTGAATGACATTTTTGCGTGCCTGTATCTTGTCATCGGGAGCGACAGCATCTTCCAGATCGAGAAAAACGAAGTCTACGCCGCTATTCAATGCTTTCTCAAACATCCCCGGGTTGGAACCTGGAACTGCCAATTCACAGCGTTGGACCCGCTGAATGGTTGTTTCATATAGCGTGTGACTCATTTTTCCTCCAGAATTAATAAATAGGTATAGTAATCAATAAGACCAATAGTGAACATGCCGGACGAGTTGCTTGTTTGCTGGCATCCTTTCACTGATCTGCATCCCAAAACAGGCATGAAAATTAAGACATTCTTTGTATGGTGAGCTGACAACGCAGGCAATCTTGATGAGATGAATGGTTAGAAAGTTTTTTATTTCTTGTTTTAAAGACTAATTATTCAGCGAATTATACCATCTTGCGGGATTTTATCTACTGACGCTTAAGCATTGCACAAGCATCCACAGCGATGATCAGCTTACGATAGCGGGCAATCCATTCGAGCGGGATTGATGATGTTTGTTCAGCCTGTTGGGTGGTGCAAGCGGCCACCATAGCGCCGAGCATAATGGCGCGACCGCAATTGTCACCGCCAATGCGGATATTTTCTTCAATGGCGGTGCGATAATCAGGCGCATGGCGGGCGATATGGGCAATAATCGGCACACCTTCCAAGACGTGGCAGGCGATGCCAAAGCGTTTGGCCACTGCTGTACTGTCAAGCGTGCGTATTTGTAAAGCTTCTTCAACCAGCGGTGCCAGTCTCTCGCCAGCATGCGGCAGTGCATCGGTCAATGCCTGTGCGATGGATTTTCCATTCAGCGCATCAAACAAAGCACAGCCCGCATAATGCGCCGCGGCAACAGCGGTGTCATTGTGGTTAGTCAGACGCACGACCTGTTCTATTTTGACTTTCAGCGCTTCTGGTGTGCCAGTATGCGCGGCTACGATGGGCGGCAGGGCTGCCAATGCTGGAAACTGATCGTCATCAGCGCCTGAGTTCTGCGGAAATTCTTCTGGTTTGAGCGGTAATAATGTTTGCAGGGTCTGGCGTGTGGGCGAATCGACATAACCGATATATGCGCCACCCGGGCCAAAATAATTGCGGTATTCCGTTTGGTATTGAACGCGGACAAATTGACCATGTTGCGCTAAATGGCGCAGCATCAGCAGGCATATCTCGCCATACCCTGACGAATCACCTGCTCTCTTGTTGTCATGCGCAAAATATCCCTGGGTTGCTACGTAATCATTCGCATCGGGTTGCAGAAAAGTCAGTCCTTTGGTTTTTTCAATCTGGGCAATGCGTTTGGGATCATATAGCCAGTGCAGCCCGAGTGCCGCAGAATCCGCGATTAATGCGCCTAGTATCGCTGCGATACGGGGTTCCAATCGGATGCTTGAATTCATCGTATGTTAAAAAATTTGGTTTTATTTGATTTCAACTTCATCCGGGATTCTTCGCGCTTCATCGGCAAGCATGACGGGGATACCGTCTTTGATCGCAAAAGCAAGCCGATCTGGCTTACAGATCAGTTCCTTGTCTTCTTTTTTGTAAATCAGCGGTCCCTTGCAAAGGGGGCATACCAGAATATCCAGCAATCTTGCATCCATAATTTTCCTTGTTCAATCTAACTTGACATTGATGTGATGCACTATTTTATAGCTTACTGAGAAGATCATCCAACTGATCCAAGCTGGTATAGTAAATCACAATATTACCGTGGCCGTTTTTCTTCGGTTTAATGGTGACTTGCGTACCGAGGCGCTCAGAAACATCTTCCTGCAAGCGCAGCAGATCCCTATCGGTTTTTTTTACTTTCCTGGTTACCGGATGTTCAATCTGGTTGACGAGTTTTTCCGTTTCGCGCACTGACAACTGCTTTTGCACAATCAGATTTGCCATTTTAATTTGCTGAGCCGGTGCCAGCGGCAGGATGGCGCGACCATGGCCCATTTCTATTTTACCCTGCATCATCAATTCCTGCGCTGGTGCGGATAGATTAAGCAGGCGCAACAGGTTAGAGATGGTGCTGCGCGAATTACCCAGCGCTTCGCCCGCCGTCTGGTGGGTCATACCGAATTCATTGATCAGGCGCTGAATGCCCAAAGCCTGTTCGAGCGGATTCAGATTTTCTCGCTGGATATTTTCAATCAGTGACATCGCGAGTGCTGATTCATCGGCAACTGCGCGGATCAGCGCGGGCACCTCGGCAAGCCCTGCCAATTGCGCAGCGCGCCATCTGCGCTCACCGGCGATGATCTCATATTGATCCGCATCGACCGGGCGCACCAGAATCGGCTGCATGACACCCTGCGCTTTAATCGATTCTGCCAGTTCCGCCAGCGCTACCGGGTCCATATTGGTTCTGGGCTGATATTTGCCGGGCTGCAATTTGGATATTGCGAGGTTTTGCAATAGTTCTTCCGCCAGCGCGGCGCTGCCATCGCCTGCCAATAAAGCATCCAGTCCTCTGCCTAATCCTTTTTGTCTTGTCATTTCATCGATTCCTTGAGTGTGCCATTCAGTATTTCTTTGGCAAGTTCTAGATACGCCTGCGCACCTTTCGATTGAGCATCGTGATACAGAACCGGCAAGCCAAAGCCGGGGGCTTCCGCCAGGCGTACATTACGCGGAATCACGGTGCGGTAGACTTTATCGCCAAAGTGTTTCTGCAATTGTTCTGAAACCTGTTGCGCCAGGATATTGCGCGGATCAAACATGGTGCGCAGCAAGCCTTCAATGCGCAGCTTCGGGTTAAAATTGCTGCGCACTTTCTTAATGGTATTGACCAGATCGCTTAAGCCCTCCAGCGCATAATATTCGCATTGCATCGGTATCATCACCGCTTGTGCTGCGCATAAGCCATTGAGTGTCAATAAGTTTAAAGCGGGTGGACAATCAATCAGAATATAATCATAGTCGTGTTCAATCGCTTCGAGTGCTGACTTCAGGCGAATTTCCCGCTGCGAAAAATCAACCATTTCCACTTCAGCGCCGGCCAGATCTCGGTTGGCGGGTATCAAGTCGTATTTACCCTGCGTGCCGGCAATCCGCGCCGCTTGTATCGGCACATCGCCGAGTAAAACATGATAAACAGTGGTTTTGATAGTTTGCTTGTTAGTGCCGCTGCCCATGGTCGCGTTGGCTTGCGGATCAAGATCGATCAATAGCACGCGTTTTCCTGATGCGGCCAAGCTCGCAGCCAGATTCACGCTGGTGGTGGTTTTGCCAACGCCCCCTTTTTGATTAGTAATGGCTAGAATCTTCGTCACGTTATTCGCTCCTGCATTCATTAGACTGAATCAAAGCTGTGTGGTATTTTAATGCTACGTTATTGTTTTTCCGATGATAATCAGTTGCCTGGCTGCATCCAGCGCGGGCACGGTCAGCGTCACAATCTGTTCAATCGCAAAGGGATCCTGTACCTGCTTTAACTCAGCTTCTGAACAATCTGCTTTCATCGCGACCCAACGGCAGCTGGCATTGTTTTCCATAGCCAAATGCCGGGTCAAGTTAAGGAAGTTTCCAAGCTCGGAAAATGCCCGCGTAATGATGGTATTGATCTTGGTATCCGATTGAACATCCTCGATGCGTTTTATCATCACAATAACATTCTGCAAGGCTAATTCAATCTTAACCTGTTGCAGGAAGGATGCTTTTTTCTGATTGCTTTCAACCAGCAACACTTGCCAATCCGGTCTTGCCAATGCAATCGGGATGCCGGGCAGTCCGGCACCACTGCCCACATCGAGGATTTGCGGACCGCTGATATGAGGCAACACCGCTAGGCTGTCCATCACATGCTGATAAAGCATGTCATGCGGATTCCGGATGGCTGTTAAGTTATGTATTCTGTTCCATTTCTCGATCAGCAATAAATAGCGTGCGATCAATTCTGGAAGCGTTTTTTGCTGCGTCGTGAAATCATAATCCAGCCTCTGCAAGCTCTGAATGATTTGCTGTAACAGGCTCATGCACTGTGCTTTTTGCCAGCCATACCTAGTCCGCGCTTTAAATGCACTAATAATAACGAGACAGCGGCAGGTGTCACGCCGGAAATCCTCGAGGCTTGGCCGATGGTTTCCGGTTTATGCTGATTCAGTTTTTGTTGTACCTCGTTCGACAACCCTTTGACCATACGATAATCAATATCCTTGGGCAGCAGCGTATTTTCATGCTGTGCCTGGCGGGACACTTCTTCCTGTTGGCGCTGAATGTAGCCGTGATACTTGGCTTGTATTTCAACCTGCTCAGCGACTTGTGTATTGGTTACCGGCTTGCCTGCACCGGGTAATGTCATTAGTGCGGCATAAGTGACATCAGGCCGCCGCAGCAGCTCAGTTAGCGTATATTCGCGTTCGATGTCTTTACCCAGCACACGCATGGCTTCATCCTCTGATAATGTACCGGGTAATAGTCGCACCGAATTGAGCCTTTGCTGCTCTTTCTCAATCGCTTCCTGCTTGGCGGTGAAAGCTGCCCAGCATTGGTCGTCGATCAATCCCAGTTTTCTGCCTATCTCCGTCAAGCGTAGATCGGCGTTGTCTTCGCGTAGTTGCAAGCGATATTCTGCTCGGCTGGTAAACATCCGGTAAGGTTCCGTCACCCCGGAGGTTACCAAATCATCGACCAGAACGCCTAAATATGCTTCATTGCGCTGCGGCAGCCATGCCTCCTTGCCCTGGATTTTCAGCGCGGCGTTGATACCGGCGAGCAAGCCCTGCGCTGCGGCCTCTTCGTATCCCGTCGTACCGTTGATTTGCCCGGCAAAAAACAGGTTTTGGATGGTTTTAGTCTCCAACGAGCGCTTCAGGTTGCGCGGATCAAAATAATCATATTCGATCGCATAGCCGGGACGCGTGATATGCGCCTTTTCAAGGCCGGCGATGGAATGAATCAACTTGACCTGCACGTCAAACGGCAGGCTGGTCGATATGCCGTTGGGGTAAATTTCGTGCGTACCCAATCCTTCAGGTTCGAGAAAAATCTGATGCGATTCGCGGTCGGGAAAGCGCACCACCTTGTCTTCGATCGATGGGCAATAGCGCGGCCCGATGCCTTCAATCTTGCCGGTGTATAACGGTGAATCCACCAGACCATTACGGATGATGTGATGCGTCGTATCATTGGTATGGGTGATCCAACAGGATATTTGCGGCGGATGCGAAATATTTTTGCCCATGAATGAGAACACCGGTGTAGGTTGATCGCCCGGTTGCTCGATCAGTTTTGTGTAATCCATGCTGCGGCCATCGATACGAGGTGGCGTGCCGGTTTTCAAACGCCCTGCCGGAAATTCCATTGCGCGCAGTCTTTGCGCAAGCGTTAATGAAGGCGGATCGCCTGCTCTGCCCGCCTTGAAACTGGTTTTACCGATGTGTGCCAGCCCCGCTAGGAACGTACCGACGGTTAATATCACCGCGTGCGCATAAATTTTAATATTGAGCTGAGTGACAACACCGAGCACGCGATCCTGTTCGATGATCAGATCATCGACAGCCTGCTGCATCACTCGCAGATTCGGCTGGTTTTCAATGCGCTTGCGTATGGCCTGCCGGTAAAGCACTCGGTCTGCTTGCGCCCGCGTGGCTCTGACAGCAGGACCTTTGCTGGAATTAAGGATACGAAACTGAATGCCAGCTTCATCGGTAGCCGCTCCCATCGCACCACCCAGCGCATCGATTTCCTTAACCAAATGGCTTTTCCCAATACCGCCGATGGACGGATTGCACGACATCTGTCCAATCGTTTCGATATTGTGCGTCAGCAACAGTGTTTGATGCCCCATACGTGCAGCTGCCAGCGCCGCTTCAGTGCCTGCGTGGCCACCGCCAACAATGATAATCTCGAATTCTGTATGATTCATAGTGCTAGGTCGCGATATTCTTGGAATAAGTTATTGTGCTGAAAAGGTTTTTATTTATCTTATTGAAAATGTTTCACGTGAAACCTTTCCATGATATTTGCTGAAATAGATGTGATTTATAAAGGTAATTATAGGAGGGGCAGAATAGTGAGTGCAAGTTTATGTTTTGTAGTTTATGGGTTGATTAGATTTCAAGAAAAATTGAACTGGCCTATCCATTCACTAAAGAGAGATGCGAAGAGGAAAGACCAGCGCCAGGATAACTCTATAAGAAATTTATTTTTTATCTTGTTCTGAAAAATGCTTTTTTGCTTTCTCGAACGATTGTTGCATGGATTTCATCGACTTGCTAAGCCCGGATTGAATCTCTTCCCAGGCATTTTCTGAACTATTTTCAAATTTCTCCCAATTTTTCTTTGCTTGACTTAATTCTTGCTCGAGTTCGTTGAGGTAGGGTTGAATCTTTTCCTGTGCTTCTTTCGCTCCCAAGTGCATTTGCAACTTCACTTCATCGACTATCGCTTGCAGATTAGCCAGTTCGGCGCGTAATTGTTCCTTTACTGTTTTCTCATTCATCTCATTTCCTTTTTCAATTAGTCATTTGACATATCAATTATGGCCTTTTTATAACTTCTTTGCTACTTCATCAACCCAATTTTATTCCGACAATATCTTAAGCAAAACCCCCGATGATGGATCAGGTTCACAAATGAATGGAAGAATTTCCGTGTTATTTAATCTAAGGTACATGGGAAAAAGAGAGCGCAAGAAAGTGTAGGCGAATCGCCTTTTTTAGAATCACTTATTGTAAGTGATTCAGAGATCGATTATTAATTTATATTGGGTAGTTACCTAAAATATTACTAAGACTGAGATGATTGCTTACTTCAACAAAAATTCAACCCGGTTTCCCTTCTTCTGCTCACCTCCTTCCGATTCCTCAGCACCCACGACAAAAATTCGCTCATCGGAGATTTGACCATTTTCGATCAGCCAGTTGCGCGCGGCGATGGCACGGCGTTCTGCTAATGCTGCCAGGTCGTTGTCATTGATTTGAGTATTCGCCAGTATCAGTTGTTCCATTTCAGCATCGGGTAAGCTTTTGGTCAGGCCGATCAAATTTTTGGGTTTTTCGAATGGCTCTTTTTTGTAGGCGATTTCGAGATATTTACTATATTCTTCCGGTGTTAAGTTCATATCTTCCAGGGAGCCGCTGGCGACGCCCTTTTGCGTTTGCTCGGCAAGTTTCTGGGTTTTTACTTTATCGTGTAAGGTGGCCAGCTTGAGCCCTTCAAAATCTTCGCTAGGATCGAAGTGACCGGAAATCTCCAGGTTGAGTGATGGGCGGTCGATCAAAATTTGCGCTAAAGCTTGCAGGCGTTGTGCTGCGTCTTCATCAATGTCTGCAAAGCCGGGCGTAAAGAAGATTTCGGAGAGTTCCTCGCCACCCTCGAACGCCGAGCCCAGCAGTGTGAATGGTGAAGTGATCGCCTTGGTGATCAGATTGACAAATGCATTGAAAATGATGTCCCCCAGGTTAAACTGAGGATCATCGATCGATCCTTTGAGTGGCAAACGAATATTAATTTCGCCGCGCCGGTTCTTGAGCAGGGTAATCGCCAGATCAAGCGGAAGAGACATGGCGTTTTCACTGTCTACCTTGTCGCCCAGGGTAAATTGATCCAGAAAAATTTTGTTGTCAGCGGTTAAAACCCCTTTCTCGATCTGATAATTGACATCCGCAGACAGCTTACCTTTCTCAATTTCATAGCCGACATATTTTCCTGAATAAGGACTGAAGGGCGGCAAATCAATATTTTCAGCGTGTGCAATCAGATCGAGTGAGAGTTCGGAACTGAATGGGTTAATCGTGCCGCGGATTTCTAATGGCGCTGTTTTCGCGACTTTACCGTGAATGTCGATTTTGCCAGGTTTACCGGGATGGAGTGGGCCAATCTGTCCTGCAAGTTTGGTCAGATCGGCGCGATAATTCGGTTTAACGAATTGATCACTGAAATTGATATTGCCTTGTTGCAGGATAATTTTATCGATATAAGCGGGCGTATGCTTTTTGGGTTGGGCCGATTTAGTAACTGTAGAGGTTGCGCCGGCAACAGATAGTGCGGATTCTGCCGGTTGGTCCTGCCGCACGATGTGCTTGAGATTGAGGCTGCCGTCTGGCAGAATCGTCATGCGTGCAAAAAAATCATTCAAACTGATTGTCTTTATGTCAATGCGTAGTGGATCATTGACAAAGTTCAGGTTGCTGATGTCAAATTTTTTCCAGTGCAGCAGATCCTGTGCGGTTTTTTGATCAAACACATTGAAATTTGCAAGCTTCCCATCACCGCTCACCAGAATTTTCAGCGGCTCGCCACTGGCTTTGATCTTGCCATCAAAAGAGATATCGCCGCTGGTCAGCAGTACAGTCAGTTTGTCGCCACCCCAACCTTGTAAAGACACCAGGTCAACTGTATCCAGACTTAAAGTTAAATCAGCCGCTAGCGGTGCCCAGGCCAGCGAACCGTTGGCTTTAATCTTGCCATGCTGATTCACTTGTGCTTGTAATACCAGATTTAATGGTTTGATGCCCTTCAGATCGATATCATCCAGTGTCAGATCGAATGAATCTAAAACCATCGGTGTAGCTTTTGTCAGCGTCAGGTCTTCATAGCGCAGTGTGGCCGCTTTGAGTTTGAGGCGTTTGATTGGCGTGGTCCAGGTGGCATCCGTAGCGGGTGATTGCTGCTTGCTTGTGCGAACAGGCTCGCTCGATGGTGTTGTTTCCTTTTCAACTACTTTAATGTCAGCGGCAGAAGGGGTAGGTTTTCTAGCTGGAATCGGAATGTTTGCAGCCTGAACTCGTGGTTGAGTTTGTGCCTGAACCTGAGCCTGAGCCTGAGAAGCGGGTTGACTCATGGGGTTGAACAGCCGGGTTAAATCGATAATGCCGCCAGCGTCTCTACGTACGGTAGTGCTCAAGCGATCCAGTGTTATTTCACCCACTGCGACCTGATGTGCTGTGGTATCAACCGCGATTTGATCGATAGCCAGCTTGGCAAGCGATAAGGCGGGCTCCTTTTCACCCTCGCGCGTTAATGCGACTTGATCCATATGCAGCTTGATTTGGGATGGTTTGGTACCGGTCAAATCGACTTGCGTCAACGCGATCGCTAATTGCTTCAGATTGGCTCGATAAGGTGTTTCTACTGCACTGTTTTTTATGGCTAATTGATGCAGTATGGCGTTCCCGGTTAGCGTGATGTCGGGTGTTTTGTCAGGAGCCTGTGTAAAAGTCAGCAGCAGATCACTATCGTAACGACCGGACAGTAACCGGATGCCTTTCGGTAAAGGAGCATACTGATCAAACTGGGTTAAATCAAATTCATTGAGCTTAAAAGCCAATGTCGCTTCCTGATGCTCGCCAAAAGGACGTAATTTACCATCGAGTGCAAAAGTTGATCCGTTCATTCTGGCGCTGAAGTGTGGCTCTATCCAGTCGGTGAGCGCGCTGTTGGAATTAGCAATGATGGGGATGCCCAGATTGATGTCAGTGATTTGATGATTTACTTTCATGTGTTGATCATCAAATTCAAAATGGCCGCCTTGAACCGTAATGTTGCTAATGGAAAATTGCGTGCGACGATCTGAATCTTCTTCCTTGGGTAACTGGCTGAACTGCTCCAGTAAATCAGAAACATTCAGCTCGTTTTCCGTTTCTCTAACCAAGCGCAGCTTAGGATCTGTCAGGGTAATTGCAGTGATGACGGGCGCGCGCTGTTTCAGTGATTCAATACTGGCATCGATATGCAATCTGTTAAAGGAAAACAGCGTTTTACTTTGTCCGCGTGTATCAACTTTGTCACCGATATGAAAACCATGCACGATCAGCTCAAGTGTATGCGGTTTGAATTCGAGGGACGCCACGCTGACAGGACGCTGCAGAATTTTTGACAGGCGTATTTCAAGCTGGGATTTTGCGTAACCGGGTAACCAAAAGTAGCTGAGTGCAGCTATTAGGATAATCAGAGCAGTTATCACGCCGAGGCTGATACTCAGCCGCTTATATTGAGTCAAACGTTGCTGTACAGTCATGGCAGTGTCCTTTCAAGGTCTACAGCAGGTTAGCAAAATAGTCAAAACATTTTAGTAGGATAATGCGTCAATAATCGATTTCAAACAGCTAGATTGAGCTACTCAGAAGCTGCATAACAGCAAGCTCCTCAATAGCTCATTTAAAAATTACAGTGGGTAAAATCTGTTTTAATAGTGTGAGCTCGCTTTGAGGCTGATCAATTCAACATCAAAAATCAAAGTTGCGTTCGGCGGAATGACATTGCCAGCACCGCGTGCGCCGTAGGCCATGGAGGGTGGAATAATGAGCGTACGTTGACCGCCTACCTTCATGCCACTGACACCTTGATCCCAGCCTTTAATTACGCGCCCTGCGCCCAGCATGAACGAGAAATGTTCTTTACGGTCATATGAGCTATCAAATTTTTTGCCTTTTTTATCAGGCGCATTCTCGTCGTATAGCCAGCCGGTATAATGAACGTTCACGGTTTTTCCTATTTCAGCTTCTTCACCAGTGCCAACGATGGTATCAATTTTCTGAAACTGAGGACCCTCTGTCGCTGGAGACTCTTTATAAGCGAATGTTGCCTGGGGCGTAATGAGAAATGCTAATAGCATAATAGTTAAATTAAACAGATTTTTTATATTAAGCATGATTTCCTCATAAAAGATTAAATTCAGTTAATTCTAAATGACCAACTCTCGAGTATTATAACCGCTCGGAACAATTCGTCATCAGCAATGATATTCGAGCCGAGATGCGTGTTGATAGATTGATTAAGAATATTCGCGTGTTTATAATAAATTGTATTAAATCTTATTTATCTTACTCATTAAAAAATAAATGCGATCGTCTGAGCAATTTGAAGTGCATCAAAATAAACAGGGGGTGCTCGATCAGCAAGCAGCTGATCTTTTATGCTTGCACGATTCGCCCTTTGCGCGCGCAATGTATCTGGGAGCAGGTTTTTTAGCATTGTTTCTGAGTGCACTGGGTGCGGTTTTACCAATATTGCCTACGACACCTTTTGTACTTTTGGCGGCTGCTTGTTTTGCACGCGGCTCAGAACATTTCCATCGCAAACTGCTGGCGAACCGGATAGCCGGTCCAATCATTCTTGAATGGCGCATTCATCGCAGTATTCCCCGCCCCGTCAAACGGTGGGTTTATCTGTTGATGGCTTTGTCATTCGGCAGTTCTATCCTGATTGTGCCCGAGCTATGGCAAAAGCTGATGCTGGTTGTGATGGGTAGTATCCTGGCTATTTTTATCTGGCGTGTTCCAGTGCGAGATACCGAATAGATGAATATTTGCCACTTAATACTGAATAATAAAGCACCAGGAATAGGTTGTTCTTGAGAGCTTTCCTGGAACTAATTTTTTCTCATTTCATTCATTGGGAATTCTCTTAACCTTCCAACGCAAGTCCATCTTGGTCGGTTGTATTTGGCTGGAATCAAAGATCTATTTAATTAATGGAGCTGGTGGGCTATGCCATGAATGAGAAAATGACAAAGAGCCTGCAAGCATTATTTCGTGCAACAGCAAGTAAATATCCAGATAAGGGACTAATTGCTCATCCAGATCAAGGTGGCCAATACTGTGCACATGATTACCAAGATCTATTACAACAATTTGGCATGGTCACTTATCAATGGAGTACACTTTTGACAGCACACCTCACTGATGGCTGTGAACACGCCTAGAGTTTTTTCTCTCCGTCGTTTTGCAACAGCGGGCAATGCCCAGTGGTTGCATGTCGGCAAGATAGATCCTGCAAGAAATGCGATGCCTGTTGTAAATATTCTAAAAATGCTTGAGCAACAATAGACAATTGCTTCCCTGATGGGTAAGCATAATACCAGTGGCGTTCGATTGGGAATCCTTCTACATCAAGCACAGCAAGATGACCGGTGGGCGCATCTAACGCCAAGGTATGATGCGACAAAACTGAGATACCAAGCCCTCCAACAATAGCTTGTTTGATTGCTTCGTTACTTCCTAATTCCATTCGGACTTTTAATTTCAAATTATGCTCAGAAAAAAAACGTTCTGTCGCTATACGTGTGCCAGAGCCTGATTCACGCAATATAAAGGGTTCCTCACTAACCCGTTTTATTGAGATTCTTTTTTTATTGACCAGAGGATGATCGGAAGGTGCGAGAACAACTAATGGATTATCTAAAAAAACTTCAGCTACTGCATCTATTTCCTGCGGAAGCTGACCCAGGATGTAAAGATCATCCTGGTTGTTTATCAGACGCTCTAATGCTCGTTCACGATTCGTAACTATGAGTGCTACATCTATGCCAGGGTACTTCTGACAAAATATACCCAGTAAACGCGGAGTAAAATATTTGGCCGTGGTCACTACCGCAAGCCTCAACTTACCAGCCTTAAGCCCTTTCATGTCTGATGCAATCATTTCGAAACGCGCAATATGTTCAAAGATGCCATGACATGTTTGGAAAAGCTCCTGTCCCGCATCCGTCAGGTAGATTTTCTTGCCTATTTGTTCAAACAGAGGAAGACCAATTTCATCAGTCAGTTTTTTGATTTGCATTGACACACTTGGTTGAGTCAAAAACAACTCCTCAGCAGCCCGAGTAAAACTCTTTAAGCGTGCAATCGCTTCGAAAACTTTAAGTTGGCGCAGGGTACTATGGCGCATGAGTTATTCCTCAAATACATAGATAAATATCTATGGTTAATATAGAAATAATTGATTGTTATTTATGATAGCCAAATTTTACTATATATCTGACCCACTTAAAAGTTATGTCTACAGTGTGGGGAGTAGTTTTTTTTATGACTTGGAGGGAATTATGGCTTCACAAACTATGAAAGAAGGTAAAGATCGTTACAAGGCTGGCGTCATTCCATACAAAAAAATGGGCTATTGGGAGCCTGCCTACGTGCCCAAAGATACGGATGTTATTGCCATGTTCCGTATTACACCGCAGGAAGGAGTAGATCATGAAGAAGCTGCCGCAGCAGTTGCTGGCGAATCCTCGACTGCTACTTGGACCGTAGTATGGACTGACCGTCTGACCGCGTGCGAACTGTATCGCGCGAAGGCCTATCGCTCCGAGCTTGTGCCCAATACTGGTCCCGGCACAAAGAATGAGGCTCAGTACTTCGCTTATATCGCCTATGATATAGATTTATTCGAAGAGGGTTCAATCGCAAACTTGACTGCTTCCATTATCGGCAATGTGTTTGGCTTCAAAGCAGTCAAGGCGCTGCGTCTGGAAGACATGCGCATTCCAGTTGCTTACCTCAAAACCTTCCAAGGCCCCGCAACAGGTATTGTTGTAGAACGCGAGCGTCTAGACAAATTTGGTCGTCCGCTGCTCGGTGCTACGACCAAACCAAAATTGGGTCTTTCTGGACGTAACTATGGGCGCGTTGTATACGAAGGACTTAAGGGTGGTCTTGATTTCATGAAAGATGATGAGAATATCAACTCGCAACCTTTCATGCACTGGCGTGACCGCTTCCTGTATTGCATGGAAGCAGTGAATAAAGCATCTGCCGCTACGGGTGAAGTCAAAGGGCATTATTTGAATGTCACGGCCGGCACGATGGAAGATATGTACGAACGGGCAGAGTTTGCAAAATCGTTGGGCTCAGTCATCATCATGATTGATTTGGTAATTGGTTACACTGCGATTCAATCGATGGCAAAATGGGCACGTAAGAACGATATGATATTGCATCTGCATCGCGCTGGTAATTCGACCTATTCACGTCAGAAAAATCACGGTATGAATTTCCGTGTGATTTGTAAGTGGATGCGGATGGCAGGTGTGGATCATATTCACGCGGGTACTGTCGTTGGTAAACTTGAAGGTGATCCACTCATGATTCGAGGCTTTTACGATACTTTGCGTGAAACCAGAACTGAGAAATCCTTGGAACATGGATTATTTTTTGATCAAGATTGGGCATCCCTTAAAAAAGTCATGCCGGTTGCTTCAGGGGGCATTCATGCAGGTCAGATGCATCAGCTGCTCGATTACCTGGGCGAAGATGTGATACTGCAGTTTGGTGGCGGCACCATTGGACACCCCCAAGGCATCCAGGCTGGCGCAACAGCTAACCGTGTAGCACTTGAAGCTATGATTATGGCACGTAACGAGGGTCGCGACTATGTAGCAGAAGGGCCCAAGATTCTTGAAGAAGCTGCCAAATGGTGTACTCCACTCAAAATGGCATTGGATACATGGAAAGATATAACCTTTAACTATGAATCCACTGATACGGCTGATTTTGTGCCCACAGCAACTGCTAACGTTTAACCCTATCGAGGAGAAAAATTATGATGACTAATACAGGCAACCGTCTTACGCAAGGTCAGTTCTCTTTCTTGCCTCCCTTAACCGATAAACAAATCTCTGCGCAAATAAAATATGCGCTCAAGAACGGTTGGGCAATAGGGGTTGAATATACTGATGATCCCCACCCACGTAATACCTATTGGGAGATGTTTGGCAATCCGATGTTTGATTTGAAGGATCCTGCCGGAATTTTGATGGAAATTAATAATTGCCGTAAAACTTTCCCAAATCACTATATTCGCGTTACTGCTTTTGACTCCACACGGGGTGTGGAAAGCCCAACGATGTCATATATCGTTAATCGCCCTAAAACAGAGCCAGGCTTTGGTTTGGTACGCCAGGAAGGGGCAGGGCGGAATATTAGTTATACTATTCATTCTTATGCTACTGACAAACCGGAAAGTGAGCGGTACTAACGGAAGTTTCTTCTTCTTTCATTGAAGAAGAAACTTCATTCGCAGGGGGTGTTGAGTGACGAGAACTAATCTCTAACGCTTCTTCCCCCTCTGCATCTTTTATGACAATCAATATTGAGTTGTTATTGAACACTGATTTCTATTACAAGACTTCTGTTATTCCTTGTGGGTTTGCAGGCTTCCCATATGAGGTTTGTATGGTTTATTTATGGATTAAACGTGAAAAAACATAGAGAAAATATCCTCCCAGAAGATGACGCCCTAGTTGATCTAGATGCTGAATTTCGCGATGCCAATATCAAAGAAATTTTGGATAAGCTTGATCTTGAGTTGATCGGCTTGAAACCTGTCAAAACGCGGATTCGTGAGACAGCGGCATTATTGCTTGTCGACCGGGTGCGTAAGAAATTGAACCTGACTGCAGGAGCACCCAGTTTGCACATGTGTTTTACCGGAAATCCAGGAACCGGAAAAACCACTGTCGCATTGCGCATGGCGGAAATTCTGCACCGCTTGGGTTATGTGCGTGAGGGACACCTTGTTTCTGTTACACGCGACGATCTTGTCGGTCAATATATCGGGCACACAGCACCAAAAACTAAAGAAGTATTGAAGAAAGCCATGGGAGGTGTTCTATTCATAGACGAAGCCTATTATCTTTACAAGCCAGAAAATGAACGTGATTATGGTGCTGAATCCATAGAGATCCTGCTGCAAACAATGGAGAATAATCGTGACGATCTGGTTGTCATTCTGGCTGGATATAAAGACAAGATGGACAAGTTCTTTCATAGTAACCCGGGTATGCGTTCGCGTATTGCACACCACATCGACTTTCCGGATTACAGTGCCGATGAATTAGTTGCAATCGCCAAACTGATGCTTGCTGCCCAGAATTATCGTTTCAGTCCATCTGGGGAAAAGGCTTTTCGTGAATACATAGGGCTACGCATGAAGCTTGAGCATTTTGCCAATGCTCGCTCGGTTCGAAATGCACTTGACCGAGCGCGATTGCGCCAAGCTAATCGCTTGTTCATGGGAACAAAAAAATCATTGACCAAAATTGATCTCATGACACTAGAAGCTGAGGATATTCTAGCTAGCCGCGTTTTTCTTGAAGGTAAGCTTGATAATGAGCCCAACACTAAAAAAACTAATAGATAATGATTTAAGACAATGTCTTAATAGAAATGGAAACACTGATTCTACCTTGGCGCGTTTTCCCTAAAACGATAGAAGCAGCTTGTTACAACCGAGGACGCCTTGCAATACTTCGGTCAGGCGATTCTCTGCGAGTAACATTGCTGCAGCATCGTGGTTTGGAGGTAATTTTGAATAGCACCATGTGGTTATGCGTTGACAGTAATGCAGACGACCAGCCTGTTATGGCATGGCGCGAATTTCAGATTCAGGGACGTAATAATTTGCATCAGCCTGTTGCCTGTGAATTATGGTTATACCATAGCTGTGCTGGCCTCATTATGGGATCAGCTCTTGAAGA
>CBFGXU010000026.1:0-20979 GCA_965652935.1 uncultured Nitrosomonas sp. | reverse complement strand
AGAATGCTTAAAATGAACTGCCATTCTGCCGGATCAACCGGTGTGATCGACAAGCGATTACCCGTTTGCAGCACCCGCATTCTGTGCAGTTCCGGATATTGCCTCAATTCCTTGATCGGGATCGGGCGGGTTCTTTTCACCAGAGTGATTTCAACATTAAACCAACGTGGGTTATTTTGTGTTGCTTTGGGATCAAAATACTTACTGTCTGGTTTGAATTGCGTGGCATCCGGATAAGCTGGCTTGCTGATGACTGCAATTCCCCTAATGCCAGGATCTTTGCAGCAGGAATGATAGAAAAAAGTTTGGTCACCGATGCTCATCTGATGACGCATAAAATTGCGTGATTGATAATTACGCACACCTTCCCACGCTACGGTTTGATTGGGTAGTGCGGCAAGATCATCAATGCTGAATTCATAAGGTTCTGATTTCATTAGCCAGTAACGCATTCTCTTGAGGGATTTAATGTCCTACAATTTCAATTTGTAACTAATTTGCGTGTAAAGTCCTGCATAAAACACCTTAGCTTCTGTAATATGTCTTTCTTTTCTCATTCTAACTAATTTAACAATGAATAATCATTCACTTTCTGATATTACCGTCGATACTTGGGTACAGGGTGGTCCTATCACATTAAGCGATCTGGTTGGTTCTGTGGTACTCATCGAGGTTTTTCAAGTTAATTGTCCGGGTTGTTTCATTTATTCACTACCTAAGGCAATTGAATTGCATCATAAGTATCGGGATCAGGGGTTGGTTGTCATCGGTCTGGCCACAGCCTTTGAAGACTATGATAAAAATACGCTTGAGAACTTACAGAAACTCGTCACCACAGGAGAGGTAGTCGGTCAGACGTTTAAGGCGCTCAATCAGTATGGTTTATTATCCGAAGGAAAACTGCGATGGCAAATACCTTTCGCGGTTGGAATGGATCGGGTGGTGGCAGAAACTGAACCTGTTACCGATGAGCGGGTTTTACGCTATGCACATGAATTTCTACCTGAATTTGAGAAATTCAGTGATCAGCAAAAAATGTCTGTACTTCAGCAAGTAAAGCATTATATGGAACAAAAAACGATGAAAGCTGAAACTTTTGAGCGTTTTGCTTTGCAAGGAACACCATCTTGCATTTTGTTTGATCGTAAAGGTCAATTAAAAGATGTTTCATTTGGTCAAATAGACTATAAACCAGCCATGGTCGAGCATTTCTTGGCAGAAAAATAACCTTTTTTATGGCTCTGCTTGAAAGCAAGCAGAATCAGCTGCTTAGAAGTTATAATTGAATCTGAATTAACCCGTAGCCAGAGCATTCTCAAGCCAGATTTCAAAAGCCTGATGATTATTTAAATCATATTGCCAGCACTGAAAACCCAGTTCCTTGGCGGATGCAATATTTTGTGGCTGATCGTCAATGTAAATAGTTGAGGCTGGCTCAAGCTGATAGGTATTAATGGCATATTGGTAGATAGCGAATTCTGGTTTCAGAATACCTACTTCAAATGACAATATTTTATGCTCAAAATAAGAAAATTCAGGGTAGGCTGTAAATATCCAGGGATAATGGATGGCATTGATATTCGAGATCAGCATCAAGGAGTAATTTTGACTGGCGAGTTGACGCACACAGCGCCACATCGGTTTATTCACCGTAAAAATTTGCTGCCAGGCTAGATAAAATTGTTCTAATGTGGCGTTACTTTCAAAGATCTCCAGCGCCCACTTGGCAAAATTCTCTGGATCAATTGATCCGGTTTCTAACAAGTCTTTTTGTTCAAGTACTTGCTGAATGCGCTCTTTGGGATTACTTATCCATTGGGGTATTAACCTTGCAAGGGATGATTCAAAATCAAAATCGAGTAAAACGCGACCAATATCAAACAAGAATGTTTTTGGTGAGGAGGGGAATGCTGTTTGATCGCTGAGCTGCATAATGAATTGATCGTAATATTAGATAAGTGAAAATTAAAAGGACAAGAAATGTTGGATTGAACATTTCTTGTCCTGTATAAGTTCCCCACCTGTGCCGTCAGACTATCATCTTGAACCATACGGTTCAAGGCGGTTGTTTCATGGATACTTCAGGCACATCCAGTAGAGGTGCGCACAACAGCATCACTAAAATCCACAACCATTATTTATGAATTGGTTCAAAGAATATAAGTCTTAACAAACACCGCAGGGATTAAACCTTAGCCATAAAAAATTTCTAATTTTCTTTTCTCATCATTACTTCATCAACTTTCTTTTTTAAGGATACAATTCTACGCTTAAATTCATCCATGTCAAAGACAGTTCCATTACGCAGCATGAGTAGTTCATGTGTAATACTTAAAGCTGCAATAATGGCAATACGATCCGAATCAATAACTTTCCCTTCAGCTTTAACTTCCTGAATTTTCTTGTTCAAATAGGTTGCCGCAAGCTGGATTTCTTCCTGTTCTTCATCAGGACAGGTAATACAAAACTCCCGCCCCATGATATTGATATTCTGTGTCTTGTTACTCATTATCCGGCATATTTAATAAAAGGGTTTCAAGTCGGCCAGCGGCAACTTGTATTTTCTCATTGAGTCTTGCATTCTGAGCATGTGTGTCTTCGAGTTCTTTGCGTAACTGATTATTCTCTACGAGAATATCCTGGTATAAACGTAAAAGCAGAAAAACTTTTTCTTCAAGAGATTTTAGTTCTGTTTCCATGGACACACTATATTCTTGAGCCAGTGAAAGGTTAACTGATAACCAAATTTTAATTCTGTTTATTGTTCTAGCCGTGTCATCATACTCAATAGTACTAATATTAAAAACATTATATTAAATTATAATTGCTCTGAAAAAACGCAGAATTTAAACTCAAATGATTTGCTGGCAGTGAAAAAAACAATTCGGCTTCGATAATGAAACTGATCAATTACTTTAATAGCCCTTGCTAATTATAAGGTGGTTTTATACAAATAACCGCAATGCACTGGGACTACCTGCACTGATATGATTATTTTTCATTACAGATTGTATTTCAATTAGTTGCTGTTTGCTTCTCTGAATGCCACTGTCACTCAATGGAACACGATTATCATCGACCATAATCCCGCCCAGCGTATTGGAAAAAATTTTGGCAAGATGGGCCATTTGATCAAATACTCTGTCTCCATGAGAGACTCTAGGGACATCTAACAAGAAAGTAACTCCGTGAGTTGTCAGAGTTTTTATATTTTCCGGCAAGAATGGAGACGATTCATAATTACTCAATGTAAACAATAGATGATGATTATCATCACGGTATTTAAATACTCCATCTGATTCCAGTCTGAATCCAGAAGCTTCAGCTAATGCACGAATTTTGGTACCAACAAATGCCCCATCATCTTTGCTGATAATATTAATCCCAATCATTACATCCACTTCAGCGCAGAATTTATCAAGCATTAGAGCTCTTTCATGGGTGCTGACAATATCAGGACACTCTGCTATTGCATGGACTTGAGAAGCAAAATCTTGTACTAAGTCGCGGAATTTGGATAAGTTGACTTCGCTGATAGGGCCAGCCCTATCCGCCAGTTGTAAGCAGCCTTTCAGATGCAGGTAACCATCACTATCGGCATTAGTTTCATTCGTTATTTCTTCCCAGGGCTCATCTTTATGCCGCTGCCCTAACCAGTAAACAGATTTCCCAAAATCAAATTTTCTTTGGAGTAACTTGGCAATATGGGTATTAGGAATGACTGATTCTGATCTTATATTAACGATGTAATTGGTATTACTATCATAGTCTAATACGAGTGGAGTAGCCGATGAGCTTATTGATGTATGTGTCGGAATATTAGCTGACGGGTTTGGTGTAATGGATATTTTTTTTGCTTCACTATGTGAAGCTGATGAGTCAGTTTGCATGAGCGAATCAGGCTGTCCGGTGGAAATAGAGCTTCTATTGAACTTAGGTTCAATTCTAGGAGCTATGTCTTCAGAGTGGGTATCAAGGAGAATATCATTGTGTTCGTGGTCAAATGCTGCTTGTATTTTACGCCGATAACGTTGCTGTTGCAGCCAGTTGAAGATAATAACACCGGCGATAACGATAATACCTATGATAATCAGGCTTAACTGCAAGTCACTCATATTATTTAATATATCCATGTTATTTCCCTAAAAATACTTTGATATAACGCATACAGATTAGATCATGCCGGCTTTATATGATCAACTACAAATCTAGACTAGGATTGTTTAACTCGCTTCCCCATTTTGATCGCATCTGCAATATCAACAGCGACTATTCTGGATACACCCTGTTCCTGCATTGTAACCCCAATTAATTGCTGCGCCATTTCCATGGTAATTTTATTATGGCTAATGAATAAAAATTGCGTTTGTTTTGCCATATTCTTTACTAACTCACAAAAACGATGGGTATTACTATCATCGAGAGGCGCATCCACTTCATCCAGTAAGCAGAATGGCGCAGGGTTAAGTCGAAATAATGAAAACACCAATGCCAAGGCTGTGAGGGCTTTTTCACCACCTGATAGTAAATAGATAGAGCTATTTTTTTTCCCAGGCGGTTGCGCCATCAATATCAAACCGGCATCCAGGATTTTATCACTACTCAGCTCAAGCTTGGCTTGTCCACCTGCGAATATCACCGGAAAGATCTCGCTCAAATATTGATTGACCTGATCAAAGGTTTTTTGCAAGCGTAACCGGGTTTCTCGATCGATTTGTTGAATAACATTTTCTAGAGTTCCAATAGCCTCATTGAGATCTTGTAACTGTGTCAGCAGGTTGGATTCACGTGCACGAGCAGCTTCGAGTTCTTCTAATGCGGCAAGGTTCACAGATCCTAATGCAGTTAAGCCGGCGTTTAATCGATTAATTTCTGACTGCAATGCTGCGATGCTCTTTTTTCCTAATAATGGTAATAATGATTTTGTATCGATTTTGGTATCATTGAGCAATTCATCAAATTGGTTGATAGTGATACTCGCTGCCTGTTCTTTGAGCCGAATTTGATTAATGACCTCTCTTAACGAATACGATTCGTGCTCGGATGCCATGCGAGTGTTTTCTATTTCCCGCAAATGGCGTGCAATATCTTCAATTTCCTGGCGAGTTTCTGATACTGAATGTTCCATTGATTTACGTTGTATCTGGGCAGCTTCCAGTAGCTTACTGAGTGGGGCTTCATCCAAACTATTTTTTTCTTTGAGCAGGCTAAAATGATTTTCCGTTAAGTGTTGTAAATCTTCATGTAAAAATTTTAGAGTATGTTCTATCTCATTGATTTTATTTTCACATGTTTTTGAATGAAATGCAGTTTCTTGCATTTGTGTTATCGATTGCTGAATACTTTTCCGCTGACTTGCCACTAAATGATTGGCTGCTTCCCAAGCTAGCTGAGCCTGTTGTGTAAGTTTTTTCAGCGCATCGATCTGCTCCAAATTCTTTATCGATCTTGCTCTTGCAGATTCCTGCAATGAAATTTCGTTATCCAAGGCCTGCTTGATTTCGGCTAATTCAGAATTGACCTGATTGTTGCGATGAATTGTCCGCTCATTGATTTGCGATAATTTGACTATTTCAAGCTGTAAGTCATGTCGACGTTGCTGTATTCGTTTGCTATTGTCATGAGATTCTTGAATTGCAAGGCTGAGTTGAGCATCTTGCTGTTTTGCTGCTTCTAGCAAACCACGCTGATTGTGGAGAAGTGACTCTAATCGGTCAATTTCTATTTGGATATTTTTTAGCTCCTGCTGCCTGGATAAAACGCCATGCAATTGGGAATCCGGTGCATAAAAAGTGAAGCTGGTGCGTGTGATTACATGCCCCTGACGCGTAACCAGTATTGCGCCAGAATTCAAAGTGGATCTTTTAATAAGGCTTTCATGAATATCTTCTGTCACATAGACATTGCATAGCCAATCTTCCATTACAGATTGGATTTCTGGCTGATCGATTGTTACATACGCAAGTAATTTTTTATACCCTGTAGGGTTTGCCGTAGGCTCTTGCTCGTTAATAGATAAGGCCGATTGAGTTTTTTCAAAAATTACCCATTTCCCCGAAGGAACATCATGGATCCAGTCTTGAATTAAATCCAATTGCTCAAATTCAATACTATTGAGCCGTTCGCGTAAAACCGCTTCAAGCGCATTTTCCCATTCTGGCTGGATCTGTATTTTTTGCCATAGACGAGGTAATAAATCCAATTGCTGATTTCGTTGCCACGTGTTTAGATTTTGATTGCTTTCAATTTTCTGCTGAAGATTCTGTAATGCTTTGAAGCGTGCCGTTGCTTGCGATAATGCGTGTTGTAGCTCTTGGATTTGATGGACGATTTGGTTTTTGCGTTGATTGGCAACTGATACTTGACTTTCTATCTCATGATGCTTCCGGTTGAGTTGTTTCAAAGTATTTTCAGCCTGATCCATTTCTAATTGCAGTTCAGATAATCTGGATAAGTCAATGAAAACCAGCTCATTTTGTTCCCTTAGTAAGCGAGAATGACGTGCTTCAAGCTGCTGGATATTCTTGGTTGCATGAGTGAAATGGCTGTCTTCAAGCTGATTGGCCTGCTCGGTTAAAAGAAGCTCCTTTCGACAATTAGTTAATTCTTCCTGGCATTTGAGAAAATCTGCTTCCATGCGGAGTAATTCTTTAGTTTTCTCATCATTTCTTAAAATACTTTCGGTATGGGCTGACTCGGCTAGGTTTTTCTCCTGGTGCCAGTGGCGTAAATTTTCTGATGAAACTTCTTTTAACTGGGTACTTTTCTTTAGTTGATTTTCAATTTCTCCGATTTGCTGTGCTAAGCGCTCACCATTACTTCTCAGATGCTTGATTTCTTGTTCCAGGCGCGCTATTTCTGCATTTGCTGCATACAATTGACCCTGTACTTGCAACAGTTTGTCGCTGATTGCATATTCTTTTGTTCGGGTTTCTTCATATTCTTTTTCAGCAGCATGCTGGTTTGAAAGTGCGGTTTGTAATTTAATCTCCAATTGCCGAATTTCTTTTTCTGCATCAGCTTGCTGATTCAATGCATCACTTTTACGTTGTAACCACAATAAGCATTGTGATGTCTGCATTTTTTCTTGCAGTGATTGATATTGCTGGGCGATTTCTGCTTGTATTTCCAAATGTTGTAGATGAGTTTTCAACTCCAGGCAGAGATCTTCAATGCGCGCTAAATTTTTCCGGGTTTCTTCCAGACGTAAGAAAGTTTCCTGTCTTCTTTCTCGGTACTGAGAAATTCCGGCGGCTTCTTCCAGAAAATTTTTTAATTCGTGTGGCTTTGCCTCAATGATCCGCGAGATCATGCCCTGTTCAATAATCGCGTATCCTCGGCCTCCGACGCCGGTACCAAGAAAAAGATCGGAAATATCTCGCCGTCGTACTTGAAGGTTATTAATGTAATAACTTGAGATACCATCTCTCTGGAGAACGCGTTTAATTGCGATCTCGGCATAGTTAGACCATTGACTGATGATTTTTTTCGAGTGATTGTCAAAAACTATTTCCACACTCGCGCGACTAATTGCTTTTCGATGATCTGATCCAGCAAAGATGACATCTTGCATAGAATCACCGCGCAGAGCAGAGGCCTTGGATTCTCCTAAGACCCATCGTATTGCATCAATAATATTTGATTTTCCGCAACCATTTGGCCCTACGATACCAACTAAATCTTGAGAAAAGGAAATTACAGTTGGATCAACAAATGATTTGAAACCGGCGAGTTTTATATGGGCTAAACGCAATTTTTTGTTTATCAGATAAGACCGTTATAATAAATAGGCTTAATAGAATATGATTACAAGCAATTGATCACATTGTAACTGAATTAAATTTAAACACGAGCATGAAGAATGAGCAGTAAGCCTGAGAAAACACTCGAAACTTTCCCAAATCCATTTGCAGATCGAGATTACCATATTCATATGGAAATCCCTGAGTTCACCTGTTTGTGTCCCAAAACGGGACAGCCTGATTTTGCAACCTTAATTCTGAATTATATTCCTGATAAAAAATGTATCGAGCTTAAAAGTCTTAAGCTTTATATCTGGTCATACCGCAATGAAGGGGTATTTCATGAAGCAGTCACAAACAAAATTCTCGATGATCTCGCTGCTGCTCTAAAACCCAGATATATCCGCTTAATGGCACGTTTTTATGTGCGTGGTGGAATTTTTACCAATGTCATCGTTGATTATCGGAAGAAAGGGTGGAAGCCAAAACCAGCAATTTTTCTTCAAGAATTCAATAGTCAATCCAATACTCGAGAATAATTCCTAATACGATACCTTTAAATATATTTTTAAGCTACTGAATTTATTGAACTTTATCTGATGACATGATTCTTATCATCTAAAAAAAGGTTTGCAAAGATCAAATTTTTATATATGCTGTCACCTAGTGTGAAGATAAAATACAAGCTATATAAATGATTTTTAATAGAAATAGTCTATTTGCTTTACTAATCTCACTGCTTTTTTGGGCTTCACTATCAGTTGATGTGTTTGCTACCAGATTAGTACAGGTCAAAAGTCAATATCATACCAATTTATTGGATCGTGTACGAAGCGGATTTGCATTGACATTACGCTCTCGCAGTAAAGCAATACGTAAAATTGAAACTCCTTATACGCAGAATCCGGAGACGATCAATCATATTATCGCAAAAAGTGAGCGGTATTTATTTTATATTGTGGAGGAAGTCGAGCGTCGCGGTATGCCCATGGAAATTGCATTAATACCTGTGATTGAAAGCGCTTACAATCCTCTGATTAAATCAGACAACAGATCTTCGGGTTTGTGGCAATTTATACCAGAAACCGCAAAAATCTTGGGCTTAGAACAAAATGTATGGCATGATGACCGTCGTGATATTATCGCTTCGACTGATGCTGCTCTTGACTATTTGCAATATCTTTATCAAAGGTTTGGTGATTGGGAAGTTGCCATAGCCGCCTACAATCTAGGTGAAGGCGCGGTAAGCAAGGTTTTATCTAGAAATATTCATAAAGGAAGATCAACCAGTTTTCATGATCTAAATCTTCCAGTTGAAACCAAGCACTATGTTTATAAGCTATTAGCGGTAAAAGATATTATTGCTAACCCGAAAAAATACGGTATAAAACTTCGACCGGTACCTAATCGACCGTATTTTGATACCGTCAAAATTCATGATCACATCGATATCTCCCTCGTTACACGTCTTGCAAATATCTCCGAAGTTGAATTTACCGCGTTAAATCCCGCCTATAATCGATATGTTATTAAGGTACTTGATGCGCCCCGCACTTTAGTGCTCCCCAAGAATAAAAAAGATATTTTCTTAAAGAACTTAGAAACTTATCAAGATCCGAGAATCTCATGGAAATTTTATCAGGTTAAAAAAGGTGAAAATATCAATGAAATTGCAGCTCGTTACTCAACTACAGTGAAGCAGTTGCAAGCCATTAATGGCATTTCCCGAAGTAAAAATCTTACGCTTGGACAAAAAATATTGGTTCCTCAGGCTGTAGCAGAAAATCATGCAGAAGGTGCTGTGCAAAACAAAAAACACTTACAAAATCATCATGCCAGTATTCATGTCGTAAAGAAGGGTGATACTTTGTACGAAATAGCAAAGCGCTACGGCACAACTATTAATCAAATCAAGCTGTGGAATAATAGGGATGATGAGAATTTATCGATAGGGCAGAAACTTGTTCTTATGAAAAGTTAGGATATGTTTCTGTGAAAGTATCACTAAATATTTTTTAAAAACTCAATAGCCCAGCTTACCCCGAATCCCGTAATTTCACTATCGACAGCACCTAAACCGTCTTTGTGGCTGCAGGCCGATAAATCTACATGTACCCAAGGTGTATCGTTAACAAATTTGCGCAAAAAACATGCCGCAAGAATGTGATCGAAATCTCCATCCAGCTGGCATTGCTTGATATCCGCAAAACTGCTCTCAAGACTTTCTTCATAGTCTGTGTCCATTGGAAAAACACAAACGCGCTCACCGCTTTTTTTACCTGCTGAAACGGCTTTCTGTGATAAATCATCACGATTGCTAAAAAGCCCGCTGTATCGTGACCCTAAGGCGGTTCTCATGCTGCCAGTTAATGTGGCAAAATCAATGATCAGGTCCGGTTTCAGTTTTTCGGCCAACGTTAAGGTATCAGCCAAAACCATACGCCCTTCAGCATCCGTATGGACTACTTCAATGGATAACCCATTGAGTGCTGAAATAAGGTCATTCGGTTTATAAGCCCGAGGACTGATATGGTTTTGTGCTATCGCGAGCCAGCAATCAATCTTGATTGGAATTTCAGCTCGAGTCGCAGCAAGTAGAATGCCCAAGGCTACTGCGGAACCATTCATATCTTCGTGCATACCTTGCATATGACGGGCTGGTTTTAAATTATGGCCACCCGTATCAAAACAGATACCTTTGCCGACAACAGCGACACTTTTACTGTGTGGATTCTGTTTGCAATTATGCTGTAAATGTACAATAGCGGCATCTTCTGAGTCACTGCCTTGAGCAACAGCAACAAAGGCGCCTGCACCGATCTCTTTCAATTTTTTAAAATCGAATTCTTCATATTTCCAACCTTCATTTTCCGCAAGCTTTTTAATCTGTTGACGGTAAGTTTCAGGCGTCAATTCATTGGCAGGTAATACTGTTAAGCCGCGAGCCAACAAGTTGCCTTCTGCCAAAGCCCGTTGCAATGTAAAGTTTTCTGCATCCTTATAACCATATAGTGAAATCTTCGTTAGCGATTTTCTAGTGGGCTTATTTTTTCGTACAGGCAATACAGCACCATTGACCCAAGTCGCATACACTGCCAGCTCGGAAAAATTTTTCTTTTGATGTGCGGTGCCATAAACGGCGATATGTATTTCAGTAGGATTTTCAAGAAGTAGCAATTTGATTGCTTTGCGCATGCAAGTTTGCTGATCAAATACGGATTGGCTGTTATCCATCATCACCCAGGCGCATAATTCCCCATTTTCAAGGTTCGCACTGACCGGGGTACAACTAAGATCAATTAATTTCATTTCGCGTCGCAAAAGCAATTTTCCAAGTGATCCTTCACCAAAGATATTGTATTTCTTAGGTAGCTTTTCTAGTTTAGGAAGTACTACGAGAATGTGCGATGCTTTAATAGATTGATCGATAGGTGATATATTCTGGAAAAGTGATGCCAGCATTGAAAGCTTTCCTGTCAAATATTATTTTCTGCATGACAATATCGGAAGTCATGGCGTGAAGTCGCTATTAACTAAACCGTTATTATATACGTCTCAGCTACATTATGGCTGAGATAGCGTACAGATAGATTTCTGGCTCTCATAAGGAGTATCATACTATGATGCGCCAATATCTCGAGTTAATGCAATATATCATTGATCATGGGTACCAGAAATCAGATCGTACAGGTACTGGTACCTTGTCAATCTTTGGCTATCAGATGCGTTTTAATTTAGCCGATGGTTTTCCATTAGTAACCACTAAAAAGTGTCATTTGAAATCAATCATTCATGAGCTATTGTGGTTCTTGCAAGGTCATACTAATGTTGGTTATCTTCACCAGTATGGTGTGTCAATATGGGATGAATGGGCTGATGAGAATGGCGATCTGGGTCCTGTGTATGGTTATCAATGGCGATCCTGGGCCACAACGGATGGCCAGCACATTGATCAGCTTAATCAGGTTATCGAGCAAATAAGAAATACTCCTGATTCGCGGCGTATGCTTGTTTCGGCGTGGAATGTGGGTGATTTACATAAAATGAGGCTGCCACCATGTCATGTGTTCTTCCAATTCTATGTGGCAGATAATCGATTATCGTGCCAGCTTTATCAACGTAGTGCTGACATTTTTTTAGGTGTACCTTTTAATATCGCGTCGTATGCATTGTTAACGATGATGGTTGCCCAAGTGTGTGGCCTTCAACCAGGAGATTTTGTGCATACGTTTGGAGATGCGCACCTCTATCTGAATCATCTTGAGCAAGCTCATGAACAATTAAAGCGCAGGCCGCGGCCACTGCCCATTATGAAGTTAAATCCCAGTAAGCGAGAGATTCTTGATTTTGAATATGATGATTTTGTGTTGGAAAATTATGATCCTTATCCAGCTATTAAAGCACCTGTAGCCGTATGACTTCGCTGCGTTTATCCATACTGGTAGCCATGGCCAGGAATCGAATTATTGGGCAAGATAATAAATTGCCTTGGCATTTGCCAGCTGATTTGAAACATTTTAAGTCTTTGACTACAGGCCATATTATTATAATGGGCCGCAAAACTTATGAATCTATTGGTAGACCCTTACCAGGTAGAACCAATATTGTGATTACCCGCCAGAAGAATTTTAAAGCGATTGGCGCGACAGTCGTTCATTCTGTTGAAGATGCTCTGCAAGTATGCAAGCAAAGCAACATCAATCAAGAACATTTTATTATAGGAGGCGGAGAGATATTCCGACAAACACTTAAAATTTGCCAGCGTATGTATATTACTGAGATTCAGAGAGATTTTGAGGGAGATATTTTTTTTCCGGAATTTGATCCGAATGATTGGAAAGAAACGCAGCGGGATAAGCATTACTCTGATCAGGATAACAACATAGAATACCATTTTATCGTACTTGATCGTAAACCATCATTTAAATAAGGTATGAGGCTTGTGGGGGATTTTCATGTTATTAAGATGGTGAATGCATATTGCATGCTATTCCACCATCTTACATTAAGAACTCAGATTGATAGCTCTGATGATGGGAGATAACTTATATCACCATAATATCGGGTAAAGGAAACCCGTTGAAATTGCTGGCATAAGCAGTGGTGTAAGCGCCAGCATTAGGAATATAAATAAAGTCATCTTCTCGCATGTCATTGGGCAGCATCAAGTCATGCATTAAAACATCCACTGAATCACAGGTAGGTCCAGCCACAGACCAGGGAATATTAATACCCTTCCGGTCAGTGAGGATTTCATAGCGCAAACCTTCGGTCACTTCTATGACCCCTCCAAACATACCGGCATCCCAATACATCCATCGTTTTCCATTGCGAGTTGCAGTACCTACTATACGGCATACGAAGTAAGCTGAATCAGATACTAAATAACGGCCAGGTTCTGCCATGATACGGATATCATCCGGCAAGTCAGCGATAGCATCATTGATGACTTCTGCAATTACTTCGATCGAGGGAATTGGTTTTACATGACGCACTGGATAGCCTCCCCCGAGGTTAAGTAATCGCGGATTCAGCCCTGCAGCCCGCATCTCGGCAAAAACTTTTTTTGCACGTTCAATACCAACTCGCCAGTTTTGCGGATTACGACATTGAGAGCCTACATGAAATGTAACACCGGCCAGATCTGCTTTGATCTTTGCAGCCTCGTAAATGACCTCATGAATGTCGCCGAGATGTGTTCCGAATTTACCTGCCAATGGCCAATCACTGCCAATATTAGGCGTATCGATACGTAGATACATCTTGGCATCTGGCTTGACACTTACAATCTTGCGCAGCTCTTCTACACTGTCAAGTACATACCATTCGACCCCTTTGGCTGCGGCGTATTTGAGATAGGCTTTCGATTTGATCGGGTTACTATAAAATATCTCAGCAGCAGGTACGCCCAGCGTTAGTAATAAGTCAAGCTCGGCGATGGAAGCGATCTCAAAACCAGCTCCTTCTTCAACTAATGTCTTTAGCACGCGATGATCGGGATTGGCTTTGACTGCATAATGCGGATGAACACGTGGCATTACAGCTTTGAATCGGCGGGTTTTCTGTCGAATGATATTGCTATCAATTAATAAGAAGGGATGTTGATAACCTTGCTTTAGTACATTCTGAACATGCTGGAAATTTAGACTGATTTCAGGATGGGTATCAAATAGAACTTCAGCTTGATCGAATTTTGGAAGTGTAGAAGAAAATGCAGGCATAGAAGCTTTCCTTTAAAAATGGCTACGTTTCAGGAATATGAACATTAACGAGATCGGCTGGAGCAAAAAAGTTCTTAATACTTATCATGATGACCTCCTTATTAGTGAGTTTGTTTTAAAGTTGCACGCATTATAGTCTGCATTCCGGGTAAATCAAGTATTTTTTTACATAAAAAAATTACTTTTTATGTAATTAAAATATTTTAATAAAAACAATAAGTTATATTAATAATACATATGCTGAATTTGACGTTCTTTTTTAAAAAAAGTTTATATCACGGTGGTATTTTTTTATCATGAGCAGTATGGGTAGTACATCAACATAAATTGCTGATCTGCATTACCGCATTTTCTTGCGAATCTTTAGTTCCATTGAAGTCTTAAATAACCATCTGTTTTTTCATTAAACCGGAATCGGAACAGATTTATTCCGCGATGAATCGCTTGTGGCGGCGGGAGAAGTTTGAATGGTCCGGCAGCAGAACGTGATCTTTCAATTCTCAATTTTCCTGCGCGCGGGGAAAAAAATTTTAATTCAAGCTGGTCTGGGCTTATTTCCCGTAATGAGGGAGCAAATGGTTTGGCCAATGGTTCGCCAATGAATATGCCTTGGCCTGGCCACGCTACGCTTCTCCAGTAAGCTTCTATGGCACTAGTGCCTAGTGCGTAGTGAAACATGGCGATTAGAGGAGATGGAAATTTTTGTGGATAACTGCAGGGTTCAACAACTGTGCCATAACTAGCTGTTGCACCAGCTTCTAGCCAGCGCAAGCTACTCATTTGCTTGGAATCGGTCAACATGCCGCCACCCGAAGTTAAATGATCTGCCAGCGCACCCGGCAGAAAACCTAATGTCTGCAGCAGAGGCACTTCGCTTAATCCGGTAAAATAAAACAGAATATCCTGGCGGTCAGAAAGGGCATCGGTTTCGAATACTTGTACAGGAAAAACACCGGCCAGGTCACTGACAGCTTTTGCAAAGCTCATTGCACGGCTGTTGCGGGCTTTATCTGAAGTGCTCAATAAGTAGGCTTGCCCTTTTGGGAAGCTTTGGTCTGAAGCGACACCCCGATCAATCAGCGCTTTGACCTGCTCAAAGGAAGTTCCAGCCAACATCATTGCAGGCCGTATTTTGTAGTCATTGGCCGGATACAGGCTTTGCGTATTGAAATAAGGATTGAGCGCTGTCGGCTCGCATTTGTTTGCACAATATTTTTTGTCGAAACCAAATGCTAATGCGGAAGTCAGTGACATGCAGCCCACTCGGTAGGGGGTGGTCCAGGCAACTGCGTAGGCTTGTACATGATCGGGAGTAAGCTGATCAATTGTGGCTTTCAGTTGTTTAAATTCTTTGGGTGTCATGACACTGCGTTCAGACGCAAAACGCAGATGAATCATATTAGTCTCAGGAATATGCCGTGCTTGCTGATAGTAATGGGCAATTTGCCGGGATAGCGGATCATCGTCATTGACAATGACAGCAATATCTTCCGGCGTCAGCCCAGTACGTGGTAAAAAGATGCGCTTTTGCGCTTGCAGCGGAAAAGCGGCAAAAAATAAAATTATCATCAAAATGGCAGAAATCTGCTCGATTCGCTGCCAATTTTTTTCTGCCCTCAGCATAAGGTGATTTGTATGCTAATTAATAAAACTGGTGCTTTAAATTTTCGGCAATGTCACACCCTGTTGTCCCTGGTATTTACCACCCCGGTCCTTATAAGAAATTTCACAGACTTCGTCTGATTCAAAAAAAATGACTTGGGCAACCCCTTCATTGGCGTAAATTTTGGCAGGCAGCGGAGTAGTATTGGAGAATTCCAGCGTGACATAGCCTTCCCATTCGGGTTCAAATGGAGTGACATTCACGATGATGCCGCAGCGGGCATACGTTGACTTACCTAAGCAGATAGTCAAGATGCTGCGTGGAATGCGAAAATATTCAACCGTTCGCGCCAACGCAAAGGAATTCGGTGGGATGATGCATACATCACTTTTAACATCAATAAATGAATTCGAGTCAAAATTCTTCGGATCCACGATAGTGGAATTGATATTGGTGAATAATTTAAATTCATCCGAGCAGCGGATATCGTAGCCATAACTTGAAGTGCCGTATGAAACAATGCGCTGGTCGTCTTTCTGACGTATCTGATCCGGCTCAAACGGCTCAATCATGCCGTGTTCGAGTGCCATCTGGCGTATCCACTTATCTGATTTAATCGTCATCCTTTAGTCTTTCCTAGTCATTTTCCATTACGATCTTGGCAAATAATTCCGAATGGTCTTCCGCAGATTCAGCGACTTTGACGGCGATGCGCCGTGCGATCAATCGGTATATTTCGGCTATTTTCCCTTCGGGTTCAGCGGCTACACTGGGTTTACCCATGTCCGTATGTTCACGGATTTTGATATCAAGTGGCAATGCGCCGAGAAACTCCACATTGTAATCCTTGCACATCCTTTCACCGCCGCCGGTTCCGAATATCGGTTCCGTGTGTCCGCATTGAGAACAAGTGTGCATGCTCATGTTTTCTACAATGCCAAAAATTGGAATTCCTACCTTCTCAAACATTTTTAATCCCTTACGCGCATCGAGCAAGGCAATATCCTGCGGCGTAGTGACAATGACTGCGCCGGTCACGGGTATCTTTTGTGCCAGCGTCAGTTGAATATCACCGGTGCCGGGCGGTAAATCAACGATCAGATAATCCAGATCCTTCCAGTTGGTATCGTTTAATAATTGCTGTAAGGCTTGGGTGACCATCGGGCCGCGCCAGACCATCGGGGTTTCGACGTCAATCAATAATCCGATAGACATGGCTTGAAGTCCGTGTGCTCGGACTGGTTCCATGCTTTTACCATCAAGCGATTCAGGGTGACCTGTGATTCCCAGCATTTGCGGCTGTGATGGACCATAGATGTCCGCATCCAAAATACCTACGGATGCGCCCTCAGCAGACAAAGCCAGCGCTAGATTAACCGCTGTGGCCGATTTTCCGACGCCGCCTTTACCGGAAGCTACGGCAATGATGTTTTTGACGCCGGGGATAAGTTTGACGCCACGTTGCACAGCATGAGGAATGATTTTGCTGCTGACCGTGACCTGGGTATTGCCGATGCCTGCTATGGACTTCAATGCATCCATAATCTGTTTCTGAACGTTATCTTTCACACTGTTGGCTGGATAGCCCAGTTCTATTTCAACGGTTACATTATTCTGATCGATCTGAATATTGCGCACTGTTTGCGCGGTGACATAATCTTTGCCTGTGGTGGGATCAATGACTTGTTTGAGTACAGATTGTATGTGTTGTTCAGAAATAGTCATTATGACTCCTTTTTACTGCCATTAGAGGTTAACAATCGGATAAAAGGATGGTAACAAATATCGGGAATGCGTACACAGTTTGTTACAATTGGCATTTACTTAATCTGACTTATCAATAGTTAATGAACAGGCGAAAAATTCTGGTTACTTCTGCGCTTCCTTATGCCAATGGCAGCATTCATTTGGGTCATTTGGTGGAATATATTCAAACGGATATCTGGGTACGATTTCAGAAAATGCGCGGGCATATGGTTTATTATGTGTGCGCGGATGATACGCATGGCACACCGATCATGTTACGCGCAGAAAAAGAGGGCATTACACCAGAAGCATTGATTGCACGGGTTCATGATGAGCACTTGGCAGATTTTACTGGCTTTCATATTCAGTTTGATAACTATTACAGTACCCATTCACCGGAAACACAGCATTTTTCAGAAGACATCTATAGCAAGCTCAAGGCCGCTGGTTTAATTGCAGTACGAGGGATAGAGCAGCTCTATGATCCGATCAAGAACATGTTTCTGCCTGACCGGTTCGTCAAAGGCGAATGTCCAAAATGTGGCGCCAAAGATCAATATGGCGACTCTTGTGAAGCTTGCGGAGCAGCCTATGCGCCAACTGAATTAAAAAATCCTTATTCGTCGGTATCCGGTGCCAGACCGGTTAAGAAATCATCAGAACATTATTTTTTTAGTTTATCGGATACACGCTGTGTAGATTTTTTACGCCATTGGACTCGTGAAGCTGATCATTTGCAGCCAGAAGCCGCGAATAAAATGCGCGAATGGCTCGGTGAAACCGGGGAGAACAAGCTTTCTGACTGGGATATTTCACGTGATGCACCTTATTTTGGTTTCGAGATACCTGATGCTCCCGGGAAGTATTTTTATGTCTGGCTGGATGCCCCGATTGGTTACATGGGCAGTTTCCAGAATCTTTGCACACGTGAGCACATCGACTTTGATGCGTTCTGGCAACCGCAATCGGATGCCGAGCTGTATCATTTTATTGGTAAAGATATTTTATATTTTCATGCCTTATTCTGGCCGGCGATGCTGAAAAATGCTGACTTCCGTACACCTACAAAAATTTTTGCCCATGGCTTTCTTACGGTGAACGGTGAAAAAATGAGCAAATCCCGCGGCACATTCATTACGGCCGAAAGCTATCTAAAGCAAGGCCTGAATCCGGAATGGCTGCGCTACTACTACGCCGCAAAGCTCAACAGTACATTGGAAGATATCGATCTGAATCTGGAAGATTTTGTCTTGCGCGTCAATTCGGATCTGGTGGGCAAGTTCATAAATATTGCCAGCCGCTGTGCAGGTTTTATCAGTAAACGGTTTGACGGCAGGCTTTCGGATGATGAACAGTATCAGCAATTGCAAGCGGTGGTGAACGAACGCTTTGCCGGCTGGCGACCAGATCAAATTGAAAAAGCACTCGAAGAAAGGGAATATGCCGCCGCGGTGCGTCATATCATGAAATTTGCCGACGAAGCAAATGAGATGATTCACGAACTGGCGCCGTGGGAAGTTGCCAAGGACGCGGACCGCAGTGAAGAGCTGCAGAGAATCTGCAGTCTGGGCATACAACTGTTTTACCTGCTTTCTCGCTATCTGAAACCTGTCTTGCCGCAAACAGTGCAGCAAATTGAATGTTTTCTGAATTGTGAACCGTTAACCTGGCCTGAACTGAAAGAGGGGCAACCAGTATCGGACTTATTATTACCCGCAGGTCATGCCATCAATGTCTATCAACACTTGATGACACGCATTGATACCAGGCAGATTGAGGCATTGATGGTTGCCAATATGCAAAGTTTAGCGCCAGCAGGCCAAACCAGCTCTCCGGCGCGGCACGCGGAGAAACAGCAGCATGCTGTTACACCGATTGCCGAGACGATTTCGATTGATGATTTCAACAAGCTTGATTTACGCGTTGCAAAAATTATCAATGCCGAGCATGTGCAGGGCGCGGAAAAATTATTGAAGTTGACACTGGATATTGGTAGTGAGCAACGCACAGTCTTTGCAGGTATCAAGCTGGCTTATGATCCTGAGCAATTAAAAGGACGCCATACTGTCATGGTTGCAAATCTTGCGCCACGGCAAATGAAATTTGGCTTGTCGGAAGGTATGGTATTGGCAGCCGGTGGCAGCAATCCCAGTGAATTGTTCATTCTTTCTCCCGATACTGGTGCACAACCGGGAATGCGGGTTAAATAAGCGCATCCTTGCATGGAACTGGAGCTCATTACAGAACATATCAAGCAACTGGAGCTTAAATTGCTACAGACTGATCTGAGGGCGAATCCTGCCTTGATTAATGATCTGATATCCGGCGATTTTGAGGAAATCAGCGGTAACGGTCAGATGAATTCAAGAAACGATGTGATTAATTGGTTGCTGCAGAAGGATAATAATATTCAATGGGCGCTGACAAATTTCAGGATTAAAGTGTTAACCGATGAGGTAATACTGGTTATTTATATTGCAAAAAAACTCAATGACCCGAACAGCACCAGTAAAGGGTCAATCAGATCTTCGCTTTGGAAACAACAGGACCAGAACTGGAAAATGATATTTCATCAAGCATCTAAAATAGACGAGATACTATAAAGAAGGCATAAGACCATGGATCAGGAGAAGGCATTGGTACTCAACGAAGAGCAGCAATTCAACGAAATTAAAACCAATCTTGAAACAGTCAAGCAACGCATTGCCCATACTTGCCGAAGAGTTGGGCGCGATCCTGCCAGTGTGCGGTTATTGCCTGTCACCAAAACAGTGTCTGCGGAAAGATTGCGTATTGCCTACGCAGCAGGCTGTCATGAAATGGGAGAAAACAAGATTCAGGAAGCACGGGAGAAATCCGAGATTCTCCGTGATTTGAATATCCAATGGTCGATCATTGGCCATCTGCAAACCAACAAGGCTAAATATCTGGCGCGTTTTGCCAATGAATTCCAGGCGCTGGACAGTCTGAAAGTTGCTGAAGAACTTGACAAGCGTTTACAAAATGAAGGGCGCGCGATTGACGTTTACGTTCAGGTGAACAGTTCCGGAGAAGACAGTAAATTCGGCTTGGCGCCGGAAGAGGTACGTGCCTTTGTCATGCAACTGCCGAATTATTCATCTTTGCGGATCAGGGGACTCATGACGCTGGCGATTTTTTCACCTGATCATGCTCGTGTGCGTCAATGCTTTATCAAAATGCGTGAGATCCAGGCCATGCTGCGTCAGGAGGCGCCACCTAGTCTGTCGTTCGATGAGCTTTCGATGGGCATGTCAGGAGATTATGAGCTGGCGATTGAAGAAGGCGCAACGGTCGTTCGTGTCGGACAAGCCATTTTTGGCAAACGTCCGTTACCGGATAGTCATTATTGGCCAGGGCTTGGGTAAATATCGGTGCTGGCGTTATCTGGACGATTGTAATTTTAGCCTGTTCTGTAGAGTGCGATATGTTTTATTAGCGTGTTAACGGATGATTATTCACAACCTTTCCTGATCTAAATTTGGAGATGACAAATGAAACGACCATTAAAACAACTGAAACGACCATTAAAACAACTGATCTTGACGGTATGCACATGGCTCTTACTCGTCAATGTCCATTTTGCAGCCGCCGATACGGCCAGCGATACAGAAAAACTCTTAAATTGGGCAGAAAATACTTACCCGCA
>CBFGXU010000025.1:0-22119 GCA_965652935.1 uncultured Nitrosomonas sp. | reverse complement strand
CGCACAAAGCCCATTTTGCTGATGGCGGCACATTTGATCAGATTTATCTGAAGTAGTAGCGAACAATGACACGCTTTGGTGCGCTCACCTAAAAAGGATTGGATATGACTGTTCTAATTGTCGGTGGGGATTATGTTGCTTCGTTCAAGCATCTCTTTTCCCTGCAACACAATGCACGTGTTGAGCATTGGAGTGGGCGCAAAAAAGGTTTTAACAAGCGCTCACTTCCCAACGAGACACAGTTAATTATCGTTGTTTGCGACTACGTCAATCATAGTCTTGTTAACTCTGTGCGGGAAAAAGCGAGTCGATGCGGTATTCCGCTGGTTTACTGCCATCGCTCTATCAATGAGCTGAAGTGCAAGTTACGGCAGATCCATTAAATGGATTGCAAAAGTTTTTATGAAGCAAAATCAATTTCAAGGATTTTACAGAGAGAACCATTTGCACCATCTAAAACAGAAGGCAAGCTGAATTCCAAGACAATCAGCTTGCTGCCTGTGGCCAGCATCATCAATGATATGGGGAGCAATCCATGAATAAGTCAATAAGCAATACCTTTACTGTCAAGGATGAATTTGAACTCATCCACTCAGCTACCGACTATTCTTTGAATCGAGCTGAAAATGGCTGGATAAGCGGACATTTCTATCACTGCGAATTAACCAGTGTTTTTCAGCCTGTTTTTAGTATGACCCAAAGCAAAACCATCGGCCACGCAGCTTATATCCGTTCCAAGGCAAATGGAGAGGTCGCGCTTTGGCCTTGGCAGGTTTTTTCGCTGGCGTCAAAAGATGAGCAATTGATCGATCTGGATCGTTTATGCCGGGCAATTCACGCTTTGAATTATTATTTCAACAATGCTTCCAAATCCGATAAATTATTTGTTGATGTTCATCCACGTCTTTTGGAAAGTGTCAAAGACGATCATGGCCGAGCATTTGAAAATTTTCTCGATTTGATTGGTATGAAGACCTCGCGAGTGGTGATTGAAATTCCGGGCATCGTCAATCGTAACTGGAAATTGCTGCGGCATGTCATCACCAATTACCGTTCTCGTGGTTATCAAATTGCAGCCGATTATAACGGCATCCGCAGTGACTGGATGGTTGAGCTGGGGAGCTTGTACCCGGATATCGTGCGGATTGCAGCGGATGAACTGATACGGCATGAAGCCATTGCACCGTTGATGGATACCATCCATAGCTTTGGCGCAAGCCTGCTGGTAAAGGACATCGAAACATCCGGGCAATTAGCCGCTGCCATCCGGGCCGGTGCAAATTATCTGCAAGGAAATTTACTCAGTGAGCCGGTCCATACCGTCAGAATAATTGAGTTATTACCCGTTTCAGAAACAGCAAGATAGACTAAAACCGACGACACCACCATGAATTTTACAGGAGTTCGATTTGAATACCTTTAAACAGCACAGCATCTTGCCAGGCTTCAATCTGGCGCTGGGATTTACACTGCTGTATCTAAGCTTAATTGTGTTGATCCCGCTTTCAGCAGCGTTTATTCGCACGGCCGAACTGACTTGGCCGGAATTCTGGTCGGTTGTGACGACACCACGTGTGATCGCCTCCTACCGGCTGACGTTCGGAGCGTCATTCGCGGCTGCCGTCGTGAATGCAGTATTTGGTCTTCTGGTGGCTTGGGTGTTAGTACGCTATCACTTTCCCGGTAAGAAAATAGTCGACGCATTGGTGGATCTTCCGTTCGCACTGCCAACGGCAGTGGCAGGTATTGCGTTAACAGCGCTGTATGCAGGCAATGGTTGGATTGGTCAGTTTCTGGAGCCCTTGGGGATCAAGGTCGCTTTCACACCGCTCGGAATTTTTGTGGCACTGACTTTCATTGGATTGCCATTCGTGGTGCGCACGGTGCAGCCGGTACTCGAAGATATTGAAGCAGAACTGGAAGAGGCGGCAGCCACGCTTGGCGCTAATCGCTGGCAGACTTTTACTAAGGTGATTTTTCCAATCCTCTTTCCAGCGCTGATGACCGGTTTTGCCCTCGCCTTTGCGCGTGCGATCGGTGAGTACGGATCGGTTATTTTCATTGCCGGCAATATGCCGATGGTCTCTGAAATCACGCCCCTGCTGATTATTACCAAACTAGAGCAATATGACTATGCAGGTGCCACAGCGCTGTCAGTCGTCATGTTGGTGATTTCCTTTATTCTGTTGCTGATTATCAACCTGCTGCAATGGTGGAGCCGGCGCCGCAGTGTTACAGTGTGAGGTGATTTGATGAGTACGATAACTTTTCCACTAACCACTGGCGCGAATAAACAACGTGCGACCCAGGAACCCGCTTGGGTTCGCTGGTCCCTGACCGGATTGGCGTTGGTGTTTTTAACAGTGTTTCTGTTTGTTCCCCTGATTTCAGTTTTTTATGAAGCCTTCAAAAAGGGAGCGGATGTTTACCTGGCCGCGATCACCGATCCCGATGCCGTTTCCGCGATTAAACTGACGCTGACCGTTGCAGCGATTGCAGTGCCTTTGAATCTGGTGTTTGGTATCGCTGCAGCCTGGGCGATCGCCAAATTTGAATTCCGTGGCAAAAATCTGCTGATCACGTTGATTGACTTACCTTTCTCGGTATCACCCGTAGTCTCGGGACTGATCTATGTTTTAGTGTTTGGCTTGCAGGGGTGGTTGGGTCCCTGGCTGGCGGAGCATGACATCAAAATTATCTTTGCCGTGCCTGGCATTGTGCTGGCGACCATTTTCGTGACAGTGCCGTTTATAGCACGTGAATTGATTCCACTGATGCAGGCACAAGGCACTGAAGAAGAAGAAGCGGCTGTGGTGCTGGGGGCGAGCGGCTGGCAAACCTTTTATCACGTGACACTGCCCAATATCAAATGGGGCCTGTTATATGGCGCTATTTTGTGTAATGCACGGGCGATGGGAGAGTTTGGCGCCGTATCCGTGGTATCCGGCCATATTCGCGGCAGTACCAATACCATGCCGCTGCATGTCGAAATTCTTTACAACGAATACAACTTCGCAGCCGCTTTTGCAGTGGCTTCACTGCTGGCATTGCTGGCACTGGTGACGCTGGCATTAAAAACGCTGATCGAATTGCGAAATCAATCACATCCAGAAAGAGGTCACGAATGAGTATTGAAGTCATTAATATCTCCAAGCAATTTGGCACTTTTACCGCGCTGCATCATGTCAGTCTGCAAGTGCAATCCGGCGAACTGCTGGCATTGCTGGGACCCTCGGGTTCCGGCAAAACCACGCTGCTGCGCGTGATCGCAGGGCTCGAAACGGCTGATAGCGGTCAGGTGCTATTTCATGGCGAGGATGCAACCGATCAGCATGTACGCGAACGTCAAGTCGGGTTTGTATTCCAGCACTATGCGCTGTTTCGCAACATGACGATTTTCGAGAATGTCGCTTTTGGCTTGCGCGTGCGTCCAAAGAAATTCCGTCCTTCCAATACTGAAATCCACAGCCGCGTCATGAAATTGCTGCAACTGGTACAACTGGATTGGCTGGCAGATCGTTATCCTCATCAGCTTTCGGGTGGCCAGCGCCAGCGCATCGCACTGGCACGGTCACTGGCGGTAGAACCGAAAGTATTATTGCTCGATGAGCCTTTCGGTGCTCTGGACGCCAAGGTGCGCAAGGAATTGCGCTCCTGGCTGCGCAGACTGCATGATGACATGCATATCACCAGCGTGTTTGTGACGCATGATCAGGAAGAAGCCCTCGAAGTGGCCGACCGGGTGGTGGTCATGAATGAAGGCCAGATTGAACAAATCGGCACCCCCGATGAGGTCTATGAACAACCGGCCAGCCCGTTCGTGTATGAATTTCTTGGCAATGTCAATCTGTTCCATAGCCGCCTGCACCGCGGACGGGCATGGATTGGCGGTATCGAAGTGGACGCGCCTGAACACGCCGAGGCTGAGGAGCTCGCAGCCGTTGCTTACGTGCGCCCGCATGAAATCGAAGTTGAACGTACGCAAAATGGTGAAACGACGTTTGCTGCGCGTGTCATTCATGTGCTTTCGGTAGGTCCGATCGTGCGACTGGAGCTCGTGCGTCAACATGACGAAGAAAAAACTCCCATTCAGGTTGAAATCAGTAAGGAGCGTTTTCGTGAATTACAACTCGTGAAAGGCGATGAAGTGTTTATCAAGCCCCGCCGCCTTGATCTGTTTCCAAATCACAAAAATAAAGCAGATGGTGCTGCGCAAGCGCAGTAAAGGACTTGGTATGACCGGATCAAGTGAATCAATCAGGCTGAACAATCAAGGCTGGAATCCAGAAATGGCATGTCGTCGATTCGATTGAATAATGACTTGTTTTTACGACATTCTTAAGATACGGAGGAAATATGCCTTTAGAACAATTGATATCCCTACAACCATTGGTCGATCATTTTAACGATCGCTTTGAAGCTGAACATCATTCCCATTTCCGCCCATTTATTCTGCAAAGAGATGTGGTTAGCGGTATTTTTGGACCCATTCGAGTCAGCAGTACTTTTTCGCCTGTGCGACAGGCTGGGAATAACGCAACGCTTATCGGTCATATCGCACAAATATCCGTTGCCCCTTATGACCATAGCGACCATAGTGAACAGCCCGCAGAAATAGGTAATTTGATCACCCAAGCTGTTACGCAACCCACCAATTTTCAATCCATTATCAGTCTGGATCGCCTATGCAGAACCGTTCACATGCTGAATTATCTGAATCATTCGCCTAATGGTGGCGCCCTTTTTCTAGATGTTGACCCCAGGCATATACTTGGCGTTCAGCAAGAACATGGTGCTTATTTTGAGAAAATTATTTTCAAATGCGGATTAGCGACCAGGAATATCGTCATTTCTACGACGATTAATCGTTCTTATGCTTTAAATCACAAAGAACTGCTGGATGGTTTATACAATTACCGCCGACGCGGCTATCAAATAGCGCTCAATATCGGCTCACTCTATGCTGCAACTGGTCTTTGGGATCTGGTTGTCAAATTGGCGGCGAATTATTTGCGTATTAATGCCCCGAATGTCGAAGCCACTCGGCATTCGAACGCTATCTGGCTATCCGACCTGAAAAAATTAATAGAATTACACAATCTCAAGGGGGGGCAAACGATATTGCAACAAGTCAGTCAAAAAGAGCAGGCGGATATGGCTGTTTCTGCTGGTTTTGAACTGGTGCAGGGTGACTATTACGACAAGCAAGTCTCAGAGCATTAAAGATGCCTATCATGAGACGTTAGAATCAAAGTCCATGTGTTCCCTGCGACAATAGCTCTGCTATGCCATTGGAAAGTATGAACACGCGATCCGCTGCATTGATTACCGCAGGCTGATGCGAGACAGCGATAATGGTCAGGTTCTGGGACAATTTTTGCAGTGTCTCGCAGATGGTTTGTTCACTTTCCGGGTCCAAGGCACTGGTGGGTTCATCCAGAATGAGAAATACCGGGTTATGGGCCAGTGCGCGTGCAATGGCGATGCGCTGGCGCTGGCCACCGGAAAGCAGTCCGCCACGTTCCCCTACGACCGTTTGCAATCCTTCCGGTAAGGCACTGACAAAATCCCATGCACCAGCCTGGCGCAGTGCCCGCTCTGCATCGGCGGCAGTCAGCGTAGGCTCTCCGACCAGAATGTTGTTCATCACCGTATCATGCAATAAAATGGTGTCTTGCGAAACATAGCCGATCATGTGGCGCCATTGGCGAAGATTGATGTCATGCAGCGATATGCCATCGATCAGGACGTCGCCGGACTGCGGCTCGGTCAATCCGCAGAGTAAATCCAGCAAAGTGCTCTTGCCGACGCCGGAAGGTCCCATCACTGCAGTGAATGAATTGATCGGTATTTCCATAGTCAGATCCTTGAAAATGGTCTTTTGCCCATAATTGAATTTGACATGCTGCAGGGCGATGCCTTTTTTCAGCGTGGGTTCTCGTGTTCCAGTTGCTCGCTCCGCTGCCGCGCGTGCGTCTTCGGCGGCCTTACGCAAGGCCCAGTAAGCGCTTTCCTGCGCGGCGAGCTGCTGGTGCCTGCGCTGCGTTTTATTCAATAATCCCAGAATGCGCGTCAACAAAAAAACCATCAGCATGACTTCCGGCAAGGACAATTCCCATACCACCAATGCAATGTACAGGCCGCTGGCAGTCAGGGCAGCGAGTATCGGCTCCTGCAATGCGGTTAAAGCCGCTCTGTTCATGACTTCTCGGCGGGTGGCTTTTTCCAGGTGTTGCGTTTGCTCATGTAAAATAGCATCGGCTACGTTATCCCGCGCCATTGCTTTGAGTGATTTTACTGAGCTCAGTACATCGGACAGGTAGGTCAGCAAGTCCCGTAGTAGATAGGTTTGCTTGCTGCCTGCGCGGCGGGTGGCGCTGACTAGACGGTTCAATGCGACCAGTAAAAATAAACCGATGACCAGTGATGCCAGTGTGGCTTCCCATGAGATAAACAATGCCACAATGGCATACACCAGCACCTGGATGGCGAGCGCCAGCACATTCACGCTGTGCTCGAAACCGTTGGCTGCGCGGTAAGCTTCCGAAGCAATCGAGTTAGCCAGTGAACCCACAGGTTGGTTTAAATAATATTGCCAGCGACTGGCCAGCAAAGCCTCGATAAGATCCAGGCGCAAAGCCGTGGCTACATGGGCAACGGTATAACCTACCTGCCGATTGGCCAGCAGCAGTACCAATCCTTTGAAAAACATACCCGCTACGATAATGATCAGAATGGTATCCAGCGCAGGTTCAATGCCGATGTCCCGCAGTGTTTTTTCCATGAATTTACCGATGCCGGAATTGCTCGATCCGCCTGATTCGCCTACAGCAATAGATAATAAAGGCAGTAGTGCGGTTAAGCTCAATCCTTCAGCGACGCCGGCGATGAGCAACGCAACCAGAACAAATGCGCTGCGCCGGGGAAAAACCATAATGTACGTAAATAAAGTACGCATAAGTGGGATGGAAGGTCAACTGTTCACAAATGGATTGTTTATCGAGTCATTGTGCATTGGCAACGTCGCATAGAACGCCGTCAATCAATAGCTTGACCCGTTGGGCGCGATTGGCCAGCCGAGCATCGTGAGTAACAATGATCAGGCTTGCATTGACTTGATGATTCAGTTCCAGCATTAAATCAAATACCGCCTCAGCCGTATGGCGGTCAAGATTTCCTGTCGGTTCATCAGCCAGAATGCATGCGGGTCGGGTAACCAATGCGCGCGCGACAGCGGCGCGCTGGCGTTCACCACCGGATAATTCACCGGGTGTATGCGTCAAACGATGGCCCAAACCGACTTGCTGCAAAATATCGGCGGCACGATCATACGCTTCCTGATTCGGCAGACGACGAATCAGCAGTGGCATGGCAACATTTTCCAATGCGCTGAATTCCGGCAACAAGTGATGAAACTGATAAATGAAACCCAGAGAACCATTCCGCAGCCGACACCGTTCTTCTTCATTAATTTTCGCAATATCCTGATCGAGAATCCGGATATCTCCACTGGAGGGCGCATCCAATCCGCCGAGTACATGCAGCAGCGTGCTTTTGCCCGAGCCGGATGCACCGACGATTGCAATCATTTCACCTTTACTCAAAGTCAGATTAACGCCTTTCAATACCGGAACCACCAGATCGCCCTGAGAAAATTGCTTAAACAGGTTGTGGCAGAAAATAACGATATCATTCATAGCGCAGTGCCTCTGCCGGATTTACCTTGGATGCCCGATAGCTGGGATAAATGGTGGCCAATAAACTCAAAATAAACGAAATGACAGCCACCGTAGTGATATCGTTCAGCTGCGGATCGGTGGGAATCTTGCTGATGTAATAAACTTCGCGCGACAGAAATTGCACATTGAGCAGCCATTCAATGAACGCAACCACTTCACCGACATTGTAGGCTAACAGCATGCCGCCGATGACTCCCAGGAGAGTGCCAAACACACCAATAAACGTTCCTTGCACAATAAATATTTTCATGATGCTGCGCGGGCTGGCACCGAGCGTGCGTAAAATCGCGATATCCGACTGCTTGTCGGTAACGGCCATTACCAAAGTTGACACGATATTGAATGCCGCCACCGCAATGATCAATGCAAGAATCAATGACAACATGCGTTTTTCGATCTGGATGGCGCGAAAATAATTGGCGTGTTGCTTGGTCCAGTCACTGATATGACTATCAAGCGTCAGCATGGCTGGTAATTCCTCCACCACCCGGGGCGCCTGAAATAAATCCATCAGTTTTAAGCGCACCCCGGAAACAGCATCATTTTCAATACGATACAGTTTCTGTGCGTCAAACATGTGAATCAACACCAACCCGGAGTCATATTCAAAATGTCCTACTTCAAAAATACCCACCACCGTGAATTGCTTCAGGCGCGGCAAAATACCCGCCGGGGTGACTTGTCCTTGCGGTGAAATCAACGTGATCTTGTCGCCGATAAAAGTACCCATCATGCGCGCCAGTTCCATACCGATGACGATGCCAAATTCGCCTGGCACCAAATGGTCCAGCTTGCCACTGACCATGGTTTTTGAAAAATCGGCTACCTTATCTTCCATGGACGGCAAAATACCCCGCACTAGGACGCCCTGTACGACCTGGTTGTGCGATAGCATGCCTTGGGCACTGACATAAGGTGCGGCAGCTTCTACCGCCGGATGCTTGCGGGCTTCTTCTGCGGTTTGCTGCCAATGGCTCAGATTGCCATAAATACTACCGATCTGAACATGCGAGGCGACCCCTAGGATGCGTGTACGCACTTCTTTCTGAAAGCCATTCATGACTGACATGACAGTGATCAGTGCTGTCATTCCCAGCGTAATGCCCAGCAGAGAAATCAGTGAAATAAAGGAAATGAAATGATTGCGTTTTTTGGCCCGCGTATAGCGCAAACCAATGAAGAGTTCATAAGGGGACACGAATTTAATACCCGTAATAAGTTTATCCGGAAGTTTGCCACAACTAACCGAGGCTTAACAAATAAACGATTGCCCAGATGATGTGGAAAAGCCTCTGGATGGATAGACTATGATTCATGAAGTTTTCATACGCCCTCTGGTTTGCGTTTGTTGTTGAGAATGTTTCGCTAAAAATAGCGAAATGCTGGCATGAAAAAATCCGAATCATCCACAATGAGAATAAGACAAGATGATTCGTTGGGATATTGTTCAATAAAATTGGACGATGATCATAACAATATAATAATTAAAGTGTTAAGTTATCAGTCAACTTAAGAAAAACTATTAGTAATATATAAGTTAGCTACTTGTCTAAGAGGTTATTCACAAACTTATCCACAAAAATTGTGAATAACACAATTATCTTTGACCGAATCATGAAATAGCCCTAAAAATGATAGCTATTTCTCGAAAAGCTGCCTAACTATCTCAATAATTTATTGAACTTTAGTCAAACTTGAATAAAAACTTATCATGATTCAAACAGTCGACTTCAGACGCAGCGACTTTTTATTGAAAAATTCAGGATTCTTATACCAAACTCAAATATCGATGTTCGTTGCCCGCAACGCATTCTTTTCAATAAACATCCGTCGTGGTTCAACCACATCACCCATCAGGGTGGTAAAGATTTCATCAGTCAATATGCTGTCTTCAATCTGGGCACGCAGCAGGCGACGATTTTGCGGGTCCATGGTAGTTTCCCATAATTGACCTGGATTCATTTCGCCCAGTCCTTTGTAGCGTTGCACACTCACACCTTTTTTAGCTTCTTCCAGCAGCCATTCCAGCACCTGTTTGAATTCATTGACACCTTGCTTTCGTTCACCCCGCTGTACAAAGGCATCCTGGCTCAATAAGCCTTCAAATATCTGGGCAGTTTTCTGGATCTGCGCATAGTCACCGCTTTCCAGGAAATCACTGTCCAGCTGACTGACCAGCAGATTTCCATGCGAGATGCGTATGATTTTCAGTTGATAACGTTCGTGCACTTCATCATATTCTGCGGTAATTTTTACGTCTTTTATCCGTGCGGCAAGCCGGGCAGCACTATCCATTGCAGCCTGTTTACTACTCAAATCAACATCCGGCTGGCGCAGCAGTGCATACATGACATTGCTGTCGATCAGTTGACTCATGCGCTCAATCACTGCTTCCGCCAGAATGTATTCATTGGCGATTTTTTCCAGTGTTTCACCGCTCAAGGGTGCTTTTCCGATGCCGGGGTGTAGCTCGGCATCAGCTAATGCAAGGCTCAGCATATATTGTTTCAATTCATGATCATCCTTCACATAGCGCTCCTTTTTGCCTTGTTTGATTTTATACAGCGGTGGTTGTGCGATATAAATATGGCCGCGCTCAATCAACTCGGGCATTTGCCGGTAAAAGAAGGTCAATAACAGGGTGCGTATATGCGAGCCGTCCACATCCGCGTCAGTCATGATGATGATGCGGTGATAGCGCAACTTGTCCGGATTATATTCATCCTTGCCAATGCCTGTTCCCAGTGCGGTGATCAGCGAAATAATTTCCTGCGACGAGATCAGCTTGTCAAAACGGGCTTTTTCAACATTCAATATCTTGCCCTTGAGTGGCATGATCGCCTGAAATTTCCGGTCACGCCCCTGCTTGGCGGACCCGCCTGCAGAATCGCCCTCGACCAGATAAAGCTCGCATAATGCCGGATTTTTTTCCTGACAGTCAGCCAGTTTCCCGGGCAAACCCATGCTGTCGAGCACGCCTTTTCTGCGCGTCAGCTCCCGTGCTCTACGAGCAGCTTCACGAGCTCTGGCTGCCTCGATGATCTTGTTGCAAATGGTTTTTGCATCGATCGGATTTTCCAGCAAAAACTCGGACAGCTTTTGCGATACGATTTCCTCAACCACCGGCCGTACTTCCGAAGACACCAACTTTTCCTTGGTTTGTGAGGAAAACTTGGGCTCAAACAATTTTACCGACAGCACACAGGACAATCCTTCGCGCATGTCGTCACCGGATGTTTCAACCTTGGCTTTTTTAGCCAGTTCATTCTTTTCAATGTAATTATTGAGCGTACGCGTCATTGCCGCGCGCAAGCCTGTCAGGTGGGTACCGCCGTCTTTCTGCGGAATATTGTTGGTAAAACACAGCACCTGTTCGGTATAACTGTCATTCCACTGCATGGATACTTCGACAGAAATATTATCCTTGTCCCCGGTCGCGTAAAAAATATTGGGATGCAACACCGATTTGCTGCGGTTGATGTATTCGACAAAGTTCCTGATGCCACCGACGAATGCGAATTTTTCCTCTTTCCCGGTGCGTTGATCAATCAAGTTGATTTTTACGCCATTGTTGAGAAAGGAAAGTTCGCGCAGCCGCTTGGCAAAAATATCGTAGTGATATTCGATGTTGCCGAAGATTTCCTTGCTGGCGAGAAAATGCACTTCGGTGCCATGCCGTTCGCTTTCTCCAGTGACTTCCAATGGTTTGACTGGCACCCCCATGCGAAACTCCATCTGATGGATTTTTCCCTCTCGACGGATCGTCAGCTTCAGCCACTCCGACAGCGCGTTGACAACCGATACGCCTACGCCGTGCAACCCGCCGGAAACCTTATACGAATTGTCATCAAACTTTCCGCCGGCATGTAATTCAGTCATCACAATTTCTGCGGCAGAGCGTTTCAAGTCATCATCTTGTTTAATACCGGTTGGGATTCCGCGTCCATTGTCAAGCACACTGACCGAATTATCCGGATGAAGCGTAACGGTAATTTCATCGCAATAACCTGCCAGTGCTTCATCGATGGCATTATCGATTACTTCAAAGACCATGTGATGCAGCCCCGTGCCATCACTGGTGTCACCGATATACATTCCCGGCCGTTTGCGCACCGCATCGAGACCTTTTAATATTTTGATACTTTCAGAACCATAGCCGCTCTGATTTGCGTTGGAGATAGTGTGATTACTCATCAGTTAAAGTGCTGTATGAAGTTAAATGGAAAATTCAAGCCATCGCGAATTGTGGTTCATCTGGCAGGAACCGCTGTTAAATTCTCATCGGCATCACGATGTATTTAAATTCTGCTTTTCCGGGCATGGTGATCAGGACGCTGCTGTTGGCGTTTTCAAATGCGCATTGCACTGTTTCGCTTTCCACATGGTTGAGTAAATCCAGCAGGTAGGTGATGTTGAGGCTGATATCGATCGATTCGTTGTCATACTTGACTTCCATTTCTTCCCGGGCTTCTTCTTGTTCGTTATTTCTGCAAACAATGCATAGGCTATCTTTGTTAATGATCAACCGTACTCCACGAAATTTCTCATTTTGATTGGAGAGAATCGATACCCGCTGCAATGCCTGAAGAAAGGCTGGACGCTCTATTTCAAATAATTTAGTATTTTTTGTTGGGATGACACGATGGTAATCCGGAAATTTACCGTCGATGATTTTAGATGTCAGAATGATATTAGAAAAAGAAAAACGCACTTTGTTTTGAAAGTATTCAATATTAACCGGATCTTCACTGTCGTTTAGCAGTTTTGACAGTTCATAAACCGCTTTGCGTGGAAGAATGACTTCCTGTTTTGGGTATGCCTGCTCCAGGTCAGCTGCCATATAGGCAAGCCGATGCCCGTCAGTACCAACGCCAATCAGATGTTTTTCTTCTACCAGTAACAAAAGCCCGTTGAGATAATAACGTATATCCTGTTGTGCAACAGCAAATTGAACATAATGTAACAGCTTTTTTAGCTCACTTTGTTTAAGTGTGACAAAAACCTCGGATTTCGATTCTTCAACGATTTCTGGAAAATCTTCAACCGGCAGTATTTGTAAATTAAATGCGCTTCTGCCAGATTTCACGCACAAGTGATCACCCTGCCGTGTCAGCGTGATTTCAGCATCCGCTGCAAGGGCGCGGAGAATGTCCTGCAATTTTTTAGCAGCGACTGTCAGAGAAAAAGTTTGCTGCACCGTAGAATCTTTCGCAGAAGTTGTTTTGATTTGTATTTCCAGGTCAGTGGTCAAGAAGGAAACCTTCTCCTGGTCTTGTTGGATCAGAACATTGGATAAAATCGGTAGCGTTTGGCTACGCTCTACAATACCCGTTACTGTCTGCAACGGTCTCAGCAAGGTATCGCGATTAGTTTTTATTAAAAGCATTTATATATAAAAACAATAATAATTAAATAATATTTTTAATTCTTTTGTATATTTCATAATATCTAATAAATATCAATAAGATAGAACAAATTTTGAGCTTGTATGACATCTGTATGAATGAAGGATAATTTGTGGATAAAAATAGTCGAGGATTATAGTTAACAGTTATACACAAATTATTCAACAATTATTAACAATTTTAAATTCAACCTCTCAAAATCATAATCAGTGCGTTGAAATCCCGGTTTACCACAGGATCAGAAACTCTTAACTCATTGATTTTACGATAGCCGTGTAATACAGTCGTATGATCCCTTCCACCGAAGGCTTCACCGATATCAGGCAGGCTCAAAGAAGTCAACTCTTTGGCGATGGCCATCGCCATTTGCCGGGGTCTTGCAACGATACGGGTACGTTTTTTTGAATACATCTCAGATACTTTGATTTTGTAATAGTCGGCGACGGTTTTTTGAATGTTCTCTATCGAAATTTGCCGACTTTGCACAGCCAGTAAGTCTTTTAAGGCCTCTTTGGCCAGGTCGAGTGTGATTTCTTGAGCGATAAAGCGTGAGAAGGCGAGTACCCGTTTCAATGCACCTTCTAATTCCCGTACGTTCGAGCGGATATGTTTGGCAATGAAGAAAGCCACGCTTTCATCCATGTGGATTTTTTCCAGTTCAGCTTTCTTTAATAAGATCGCAACGCGCATTTCCAGTTCGGGTGGTTCTACCGCTACGGTTAATCCCCATCCAAAACGCGATACCAGGCGTTCTTCCAGGCCGGAAATTTCTTTCGGGTAAGAATCACAAGTGATGATGACTTGTTTATGGCTTTCTACCAGCGCGTTAAAAGCGTAAAAGAATTCTTCTTGGGTACGATTTTTGCCACCGAAAAATTGAACATCATCCACCAATAACAGATCGAGCGAATGGTAATAAAGCTTAAACTTATCAAAAGCTTTATGTTGATAGGCACTGACGACGTCGGATACGTATTTTTCAGCATGCACATAACGGATTTTTGCGCTCTTATCCTGTTCATGCACATGGTTGCCAATTGCCTGGATCAGGTGGGTTTTTCCTAAACCTACACCGCCATAAATAAAAAGCGGGTTATAAGCAATTCCAGGCGATTCCGCCACTTGGATGGCGCCTGCTCGGGCCAACTGGTTAGCCTTACCGGTAACGAAATTATCAAAAGTGAAATTTGGATTCAGTCGGCTGGGATTTTTCTTTGCAGATGGATATAAGGTACTCGAGACAGGTTCCTCCTGTACCCGTACAGGAGCTGGATCAGAACGAGTATTTCTAACTTCCATTGGCTCTGCGAGTTTTAAATGGAACTGAATTCTTTTAGCAAAATATCCTTGCGCCATTGTTTCTATATGAGTAATAAAATTATCTTTTATCCATTGAGAAACGAAACGATTGGGAGCAATCAGCACGACCTCACTGTCGCTATTTAGCGAGGAGTCAATCTGAAGGGGTTTGATCCAGGTATTAAACTGTTGAGCATTCAACTCTTTTCTAAAATGGTCAAGGCAGGATAACCAGAAGGTGTTGAGTGATTGCATGATTTTTGGTTCTTTATCCATCTGGTTTTGAAGGGCAACAATAGTGCAGAGTAAATATACAAAAATTAATTCTTATATTTCCAGGTTGTCGATCAATCGGGTGTTATCTAACCAAGCTGCTGCCAATGCCACCAAATCTTGGTCGTCACTCTGTGCCGGCAATAGTGAACTGCGATTTTGGATTTGAATGTAATCAACCTTCCATCCCCGACTCACCAGATTATTGGTTGCGTTTTCTTGGAGGGTTAGGAAATCTTTACAGCCGGAAGTAATTTCTTGCCTGATTTTAAGCAGCGTTTGATAAAGATTACCAGCTTCTAATCGTTGTACTTTATTCAAATATTGATTGCGAGAACTTAACGCCAACCCATCGGATGAACGAACCGTTTCACCCGCAACAATCTCAACAGGTAAATTCAACTGTTTTACCATTTCCCGCACAATATGCAGTTGCTGATAATCTTTTTTACCGAATACAGCAAGATCTGGTTGAGTAATGTTGAATAATTTCAGTATGATAGTTGCAACGCCACGAAAAAATCCCGGACGAAATTTCCCTTCTAAAGTATCCGCCACAGGTGGTAATGCTAACAAGAATTCCTGCTTTGTTGGGAAAAGAATTTTTTCATCGGGTGCAAAAATGCTATTGACATTCAGCTCGGCCAGCAATTTGCTGTCATTATCAAAAGTACGCGGATACCGATCAAAATCTTCCTGCGGCAAGAATTGCAGCCGATTGACAAAAATACTGACCACAACGCAATCAGAGAGCTGTTTTGCTTGCTTTACCAATGCAAGATGGCCTGCGTGCAAATTACCCATCGTAGGAACAAAAGCGATTCGTTGTTCATGCTTGAGATTTTCTCGCAGCGCAGCAATATCAGTAAAGATTTTCACACACTAGCCATCGATTAAAATTCATGTTCTTGACTTGGAAATTGACCTGTTTTGACAGCAGCCACATAATTCACTACCGCTTGCTGGATACTGCTTGCATTCACCATAAAATCTTTAACAAAACGAGGTTTTTTACCTTGAAATAATCCCAGCATATCATGGAGTACCAGGACCTGGGCTGAGCAATCGGCGCCTGCACCGATACCTAGGGTGGGAATAGCCAGCGCATGGGTAATCTTTTTGGCCAGTTGTGCGGGTACGACTTCCATGACCAGCAGGCTTGCACCCGCTTTTTCTAATATTTTAGCGTCATTGAACAATTGCTTAGCTGATTTTTCCGAATCACCCTGCAATTTATAACCCCCTAATTGGTGGACGGATTGCGGTGTCAAACCGATGTGGGCACAAACCGGAATCCCGCGACGTGCCAGAAATTCGACGGTATCCGCCATGATTTGGCCACCTTCAATTTTAACCATATGCGCACCTGCAGCCATGATTCTCGAAGCGTTCTGAAAAGCTTGTTCAGGTGAAGCCTGATAGCTGCCAAACGGCATATCAGCCATAACGAGCGCCTTGTGGGAACCATTCGCAACGCAGCGAGTATGATAAATCATGTCCTCCAGTGTGACAGATAAGGTGGTGTTGTGTCCGTGCAATACATTTCCCAGTGAATCACCCACCAGCAATACCTCGACCCCTGCATTTTCCAGAATGCTTGCAAAGATTGCGTCATAACAGGTCAAAGCGGCAAATTTTTCATGATTCTCATGCATTTCCTGAAGTGTGGTTTGTGTAATTCTCATGATTTATATGGATAATTTTTTAAGGCTCTAGACTAGCAGGTATAATCTTTTAATTTAATAAGATTTTAAGAAACAGTAAATTAAGTGAATTATTACATTCAAAAATTCAAAGCTTTTGCATTAATATTTCTGCCAGTAAAAGCAGTTTTGCTGTTAATTAAAAATCGTAACACGATTATTCGTTAGGTTAGTATGGTATTTTCAGACAAGTAATCTTTCGCCATCAAACTATCCTTAAAGACAAGTTGTTAGGTAGAGTGGAAGCTGATGAAAGGAATGATGATGCGAAACGGCATCGTGCTTATCAAGGCAAACTTAAACGCGGTCGCGGCCCATTAAAACAGCCTGTATTTTGTGTGTTTGAGAGTAGAAACAAGTACTTAATAACAAAATTCAATTAATAAAGAATGAATTAAGTTGACGTAAGCTTATGGCCGAGTAGTTTGCCTGAAAAGTGTATAAATTTTAGCCTTTGATGTGTTCCAGCTGTTGTCCATTACAGGCGGCAAGCAGTGGCGCAATGGAGCCATGACCTGGAATATGACAATCCGGAGCAATCTCCATCAGCGGCTTGAGGACAAACGCGCGTTTTGACATGCGCGGATGTGGTAGCGTCAGTTTTTCATCACAACATTCCAAATCCTCATACAGCAGGATATCCAGATCCAGTGTGCGCGGTGCATTTAAAAGTTCGCGGATGCGTCCGTGGCTGTGCTCGATATCAAGCAATGCCTTAAGTAGGTCGTGCGGTGCAAGATGGGTTTCGATCAGTACCACTGCATTGATAAAATCCGGTTGATCCAGGCGCCCAACCGGCGCGCTTTTATAAAGTGAAGACTTGCTTATCAAACGTGTGCCCGGAAGTTGGTTTAATTCTTCCATGGCTTGCCGTATCTGGGAAAGCGGGTTTTCCAGATTGCTGCCTAAAGCGATGAACGCTCGACTTGGATTTTTGCTCATGAAAAATATAGAGTCATTGAGGATTGGCAGTGATAGCGTTTTCTGGTTCCAACACCAGATCTGGTGAAGTTTTTTTACGACTGCGCCTTCTCCTGCTTTTTTTTGCTACGGTTTGCTTAGGCAGCATTTTTTCCCGCTTCTCGTTATCAGCCGATAGAAAGGTTTTCCACCATTCTCCCAGTTCCACGCTGAGTTCACCACTTTCACAACGCAGCAGCATAAAATCGTAAGCAGCGCGAAAACGTGGATGCGTGAGCAAGCGAAACGGCTTACGCCCGATGCGGGCTTCAAAACGCGGTTGCATGATCCATATCTCTTGGATCACTGCATCAAAGCGCCGGGGAATGGCCAGTTTTTTATGTTGTATCGAGAGAACTTGGTCGATCGCCTTAAATAGAGCTGGCCCGGGCTTTTCGCCAGCCGACTGGAGCGCATTCCACTTCGAGAGCACTTCATGCCATAACAGGATGGCAAATAAAAATCCTGCGGAAACGGGTTTGTTTTCTCTGATCCGTTCATCGGTATTCTTTAGAGCTATGGTGATGAAACGTTCGCCCGAAGGCTGTTCCAGTATGACATCGAGCATCGGCAAAAGGCCGTGGTGCAGGCCTCGTGTGCGCAACTCAACAACGCAAGGCAGGGCATGTCCGGACAATAACAGTTTTAACATTTCATCAAATAAGCGGGACGGCGGAACGTTTTGCAGTAAGGGTGCTAGATCGCCAATGGGCTTAGCAGTTTCCGCGTCAATTTGCATACCTAGCTTGGCTGCAAGCCGCACAGCCCGTAGCATGCGCACTGGATCTTCGCGGTAGCGCTGCACTGGATCTCCGATAATGCGCAATTTTTTGGCTTCGAGGTCTTCATAGCCATTCAGGTAATCCAGAATCACTTCTTTAACAGGATCATAGAACAGCGCATTGATGGTGAAATCACGCCGCACGGCGTCTTCTTCCTGGCTGCCAAAGACGTTATCATGTAAGAGGCGGCCATGCTGGTCGGTCGATTGAATCGATGCGTGATTATGCGCATCATCTGGTGAAGACCCGCGAAAGGTGGATACTTCCACAGTTTCAGCGCCGCACATGACATGCACCAGACGAAAACGTCGCCCAATAATGCGTGATCGCCGGAAAAGATGATGTGTCTGCTCGGGCGTCGCGTTGGTTGCCACATCGAAATCTTTCGGCGTCAAACCCAGCAGCAAATCGCGCACTGCTCCACCGACTATATAGGCTGAAAATCCGGCCTGCTGTAGTTGAGAGGCTATTTTTAACGCACAGGGAGTAATCTGGTTACGCCGGATACCGTGGCGTTGAGAGGGAATAATATTCAGCCTTGCGATTGATTCGGAAGCAGGAGGTTTGCGATTGAATACTTTATGAAGAAATTTACGGATCATTATGAATTACTGAAAGTATCAGCATTAGATATATACCGGGTATCCGTTTTGGTTTTGCATGATCGTTAATTATGAAATTAGGTCAGTCAAATTACAAATTCAGTGAAGCCAGCCGATAAGCCGGATTCTGTCATGGACAGTCATTCCTCTAGATGTACAGTTACCTGTACATTCAAGCAACCTACCCGCAGGCTCTGCGAGCAACGTCATTGCCTGCCTATTTGGTCTTGCTCCGGATGGAGGTTACCGCGTTTCACCGTAACTCAATACGCTCGTCTCTGTGGCCCTGTTCCTCACCTTGCGGTGGACGGTCGTTAGCCGTCATCCTGCTCTGTGGAGTCCGGACTTTCCTCCCCCTGTGTTGTTTTATGAACAACGGGCGGCGACTGTCTGGCCAGCTTCGCTGGTTATTCTATCATTTCTATTCCTATGACTTGCAAAAATGATCGGTTAGGGAAATAATCGAACGAAAAGTTCATCTTTATTCCGCGAAAATCACAAATAAGGGATATTTAGACCCCATCAAAAGACATTCCACGGTAATCCCGATTGGCTATCTGATGCTTATTGCAAATCAGCCTTCAGGTTATTCTGCTGCTGGATGATTGATTTGCCTTTTTGACGATTATTTTTATATATGTGGTTAAAAGCATTGGTTAATTTTAAATTTATTGCTTCTGTTTTTTTTTGTAGCCTGTGGCTATCCCTGCTTGGACTGTCTGACAATGCTTATGCAAAAACTGAACCTTCAGTATCCAAAGCCATTGATACTGTCCGTAAAGCAGTGGAACGCAGCAAGCTGGAAGAAACTCAGCGACAGACGGCGATCGAGTATCTGGATGCGGCGCGTGCTGACGAACGCGAAGTAGAAGCACTGAACGAACGATTAACTGCGCTGCGCGCCGAGACTGCAGATCAACCGGCACGGATGGAGCAATTACAAAAAGCGCTGGCGATGGACCGTGAGCAGGAACTATTGGAATGGTCCAAGCGCATACCGGCCAATGCCGATGGGGAGACGCTTGAACAGCTGCTGGAGCGGGAACGTACTATGGTGGCCGATCTACGCGCACAAATCGAAGCAGCCGGTGAAGAGTTGGCTCAGACGCTATCGCGCCCAGCCCAGACAGAAAATGAAATCACCACCCTGCACCGCCGCATCGAAGAATTATCTGCACCCCTGATAGCCACAAAGGATGAACCTGCCGTGTTATTTGAAGCGCGGCGTTTGCGGCGTAAGAGCGAGTTACGCCGCTTACAGGCAACACTGGAACTGCAGGTTGCCGAGCAAAGCACCGTCACTCAGCGTCAGAGCCTGAATGACTTGACATTGCATGAATTGCGTTTCCGACTGGGGCTGCACGAAAAAAGGATAGAACATTTACAACAACGGATTACCAGTCGTGGTCGAAGTGAACTGGAATCGTTACTGCAGCGACTCATCAAGCGTGAACAAGAACTGGCAGACAGTACTGCCACCGTCATATCCGCTGCCGCTAAGAATCGTGCCATTGGTGAGAAGCTTCTTCAACAACATGAATATTTGGCGCAAGATCGTGTTGCATTGACCAGTATTGAGGAAGCCCGCGAGCGCATTGCAGTCAATTTGCAAGATAGTCGTACCCGGCTTGATGTAGGTGGAGCCGATGAGCGCGTTGGCCGCTGGTTATGGAGTGAGCGACGCCGGCTGAAATCTTCGGAACACCTTCAGCATCGTTTGAAATTGATCCGTGATGACTTGGCCGATTTACGGCTGGAGCGAGTCATGCTAAGCGAACAGCAACGAGATTTGCTCGATATCGGTGTGGTTACTCAAGCGTTGACTGAAGCACATGCCGAAACAGATAGCAATGGAAATACCGATGAAAACGCGAAAAGCCAGCTACTTTCTTTATTGCAAAAACGTGTCGAGCTATTATCCTCACTAGAATCTTTGCTTCAACGACGCATTTCGGCATTGGAGGAAAGCGCACAGGCTTTGCAAGAGCAGATCAAAACCACCCATGAACTGCAGCAGATGCTGGATCGCCGCCTGTTATGGATTCCTAGTCATGGCTTGATCGACAGCCATTGGTTGCAGCGTCTGCCAGAAGGATTATACGATCTGGTTAAACCATCGCGCTTTACTTACTTGATGGAACTGAGCTTACATGACTTCCACCAGGATCCCTTTTCCTGGTTGGGGAGCCTGCTGCTCGTGCTGATCCTTTTGGAACTTCGGCGCCGTGCTCCAGCTCGTATCGAAGCATTGGCAGCTGATACCTACCAGATTCGAAAGGATAGTTACCACACTACGCTCAAATCATTAGGATGGACTTTGCTGGCTGCTTTGCCTGCGCCTGTGGCATTAGCGCTGCTTGGGCAATTGCTGCAAGGGGTGGGTTATCCTGGACGGTTTAGTCATTCTTTTGGTCAAGCCTGTACGCTTGTGGCGCTGCCGCTGCTGGCGGTACAACTGTTACGCTGGACCAGTATGGAACGTGGGCTTGGTCATGCTCATTTTCGCTGGACTCGGCAGCGCCGAACCGCGCTACGCGATGGGTTACCGAAGATCGCTGTGATTATACTACCGCTTTATTTCATCAGTTCGCTGGCATTCATTCGCAGACTTGATCTAGCCATCGATGTGCAGGCGCGCTTGGCTATCGTGTTGAGTTGTTTAGTCCTTGCCTGGGCTCTCTGGCAATTACTGGATGCGGGTCGGTTGTGGGTAATCCGGGGTGTCGTCAGCGAACCATCGATCCTGCGCAAGCAGTTGCGTGTATTGTTGCCAATATTGCTGCTGGCGGTGGGAATATTGGCATTGGCTGGCTATGTTTACTCTGCAGGCATGATGTTGCAGTCGCTATTGGCCAGTTTTAACGTGATTGTTGTTGTTGTCATCATGGTAAGCCTGCTGGCGCGCTGGTTTTTGCTCGGAGAGCGCCGTTTGGCGTTGCATCGATTAGAGGAGCGCCGCCTTGCGGCGGCTCAGGCGGCTGAAACAACGGGGGAAGTCACGCCAGAACCCGACGAGAACATTACCCTGGAGCAAGTGAATACGCAAACCCGGCGATTGCTGCGCGCTTTACGTCTCAGTTTGCTTGCACTGGGTCTGATCTGGGTTTGGGTTGCCATACTACCAGCCATTACGCGTCTGGATGAGATTGCATTGTGGCATTTCAGCGATACGGGGGCCGATGGTACTACCATTCAACAACCCGTCACGCTGATGGCAGTGTTGCTGGGTATCGTCACGTTAGCACTGACCATCGCTGGCGCCAGAAATTTGCCCGGTTTGATCGAGATCAGCCTGCTGTCGCATATCCGCATTGATGCAGCTTCCCGTTATGCCATTACCAGCGTATTGCGCTATG
>CBFGXU010000024.1:0-22735 GCA_965652935.1 uncultured Nitrosomonas sp. | reverse complement strand
CAACCGATTCCTTTTCTCCCACAGGTTGAGCATTATCACTATTTCTTTGATGGATATCATTCATTATCTGATCCTTCCTTCTCGAACAGTTGCAGCTTCTTTGGAATCCGGGAAATATTTCTGCAATTGAAAAATATAGCTATCCGCGGCCAATTGATCACCGATTGCCTGCTCAATTTGTATCGCCAATAATAGACTCTCAGGGGTTGATGCATTATTTTGTAATAAATTGACAAGCTTTGATTTTGCTTCAACCAAATTTCCGCGCTGAAAATCCATATTAATTAATCCCATGATAGCTGGCGAAAAATTGGGTTGAATGGACAGTGCCTTCTGAAAAAATATTTGTGCTTCATGATATTTCTGGCGCTTAAGCTCGCAAATACCTGCGTTGGCAAATGCCATTTCTGGCGTTGCATAGAGCGGATCTTTCGCTGCCACCATAAAGTGATTAATAGCTTTATCTATGCGTTGAGGAAAACGCTGACATAAAAACCATCCGTAGTTATTATTGATCTCAGCATTTTTAGGAGCTAACTGAATGGCCTGCTCAAAGTTATCCAGTGCTTTATTATTTTCATTGAGCGCCATATTAACCAGCCCCAACACATTATATGCCGGAGCATAATTGGATTGGGCCTTTAATGCTTCCGTAACCTCTTCTATGGCAACATTTAGTTGCCCTCTATTGAAATATTCGGCAGCCAATTCAGTATGAATCTTAGCACTCTGATACGCGCGGTCTGATTTAGCCTGGTTTGATATTCCCTCTGCAACCGGCTGCTGTACGCAGGCATTTAGCAATATAAGATACGACCATAGAAAGAATGCTAGCAGAATCTTTTTCACTTCACTGTTTCCATCCTCAGAGCCGCTGAACGACGTGTCTTATCTTTTACCTGACCTGCCAGTTGACCGCAAGCTGCTGCAATATCATCGCCACGGGTTTTTCTGACGGTCGTAACAAACCCAGCCTGTATCAATACGTCCCGAAAAGCTCGCACAGCTTCTGGCGATGAACGTTTGAAACCAGATCCAGAAAATGAATTAAATGGAATAAGATTAAATTTACAAGGTACATCTTGGACCAATTTGATGAGCTCACGCGCATGGGTGATACTATCATTGACATTTTCGAGCATCACATACTCAAAAGTTATAAAATCTCGAGGTGCGGCGCTTAAATATCGCTGGCAGGCTGCCAATAATTCCTTGATGGGATATTTTTTATTAATTGGCACCAACTGATCACGTAAATGATCATTCGGCGCATGTAGAGACACAGCTAAAGCAACAGGACAGCGTTCGCGCAAGCGATCTATCGCCGGCACTAACCCTGAAGTACTGACCGTAACTCGCCGCCGTGAAAGCCCATAGGCATGATCGTCCAGCATTAAATCCAGAGCCATGACTACATTTTCAAAATTGGCCAAAGGTTCTCCCATGCCCATCATTACTACATTACTTACCACTCGACTTGTATCGGGTGTAATGTCTTTCGAGTCTGCCTTAAGTATCTTATTTGCAATCCACAATTGACCAATAATCTCTGCAACCGTTAAATTTCGGTTAAACCCCTGCTTGCCTGTCGAACAAAATGCACAAGCCAAGGCGCATCCGACTTGGCTAGAAACACATAGCGTGCCACGATCGGCTTCAGGTATAAAGACCGTTTCTATTCCATTATTGGCTCCTACCGATAGTAACCATTTGCGTGTTCCATCCGCTGCCACATAATCAGAAATAATCTGTGGTGATTCAATGACTGCCAGCATTGTCAACTTTTCACGCAAACCTTTGGCCAAATCACTCATATCCACAAAATCGGTAATACCTAATTGATGAATCCAGCGCAACAATTGTTTTGCACGGAATGGTTTTTCTCCAATTCCTGTACAAAAATCAGTTAAGCCTTTAATATCAAAATTTAACAGATTGGTAGTCACTGCTTGGACGCTTATGAACTTAATGAGAATAAATATTTAATGTTGGAAAAAAACAGGCAATTTCAATCGCAGCAGTTTCAGGAGCATCCGAACCATGAACCGCATTGGCATCAATATTCTCTGCAAAATCAGCGCGAATAGTTCCTTTTTCAGCTTTTTTAGGATCTGTGGCTCCCATCAAATCACGATTTTTTTTAATGGCCTCATCCCCTTCTAACACTTGCACCATCACAGGCCCAGATGTCATAAATTTTACCAAATCATGGAAAAATGGGCGTTCACGATGCACTCTATAAAATTGTTCTGCTTCAGATTGCGATAAATGTACCATGCGGGCCGCTATGATTTTCAAACCATTTGATTCGAAACGCGAATAAATTTCTCCAATTACATTTTTTGCAACAGCATCCGGTTTGATAATGGATAGCGTTCTTTCAATTGCCATTAAATACTCCAATGAATTAGTAAATTAAGCGGGTATTTTAACAAAAAATCAAATCCTAATTCTGAGGATATTGGTCGGATTTACGCCTGTTACGAAAATAATTTTTATTTTCATAATAAGCTTCACTCTTATTATCCTCAATCCAACCCGGATAACCTAAAAGTGGAATAGGGATCAGGTCAGAATTTGATGACAAAACCTGTAACAAAAAGGGCTCCAAAATTCGATCAATTAATTGCACTTGATCGGCTAAAGTTTGGCCAAAAAATACCTCATCAACAGGGAAGATAACCCCCTTAGCAGTCAATCCTATATAAGGATTTAGTGCTTTTTCATATAATCCATGACCAAAAACAAAAAAACGCATAGAAGACAGCACTGCTTCACGTTCTCGCCAGAATAACTGTTTCCATTCAAAATTTCTTAATAAACGTATCAATATCTTTTTGCTACTGACGACCACCACACCAGATTCATCAAAAAGTGTTGCCGCATCCCTTAAGGGACTCCGATGTTTGATGCCATTCCGTGATTCAAATAATTGTGTCTGATAATGCAATTGATTGAGCGCCGATTTGGCTCGTGGAAATATTTGCCATACCAGTGCATTAAAGAAATCATGCCAATTCTTTGTTCTGGTTTGCACTTGACCCGTTAAATAAATTCTCGATTCATATTTTTGTTCAAGAGATGGTTTTCCAGTTATTGGAATTGGAGGCACAAAGCCAATTTCCTTTCCTGATTGAGTTACAATCTTCAGTTTTTGTTTAAGATTTAACTGATTCAGATCAATATAATCGGGCCAGTGTTGCATATTTACAAGCTGTTCCCTTAAGTGCCCAAACGATTCAAACATAGGAGAAAGATCCATAAAGTTCGGATTCCAGTCTTGAACGTCCATAATTACTCTAAGGCTCGGATATCTATTTAAAGTATCTTAAAGAAATTAGCTATGATGAACGATAAGATGAAGCGTTCTTCTAAGGGCAAATAGTTTTGAATTTATCAAGACTTATAGCTATACAGGATGACTTTGCTTATTTGCTACACGCAAAAGCTTTAAATGCTCAAGCCCAAAATGAATAAAGGCCAGCGCTGTGAAAATCGGGGCTAGTAAATTAAGCAACGGCACAAACTGCATAAAACCTGTTAGCAATCCTAATACCCATAATGAGTATCTATTTGATGCACAAATTATCTTAATCTCCTGCTTGGTAGCATGCTCAGATAAGGCATCATAACGAAATAGCTGTTGATTCATAAAAGCTGCAGCAACAAAAGGAACAATAACGCCTACTCCAACTGTCCATAAGGGCAAGGTAATAACCCAGATAAGTATAAAAATACCACTAGCGAGCACTGCGTTAATGATACTTCCACTAACACTGCCTCCATTTGCGCGCTTTAGTTCAGGGTAATTCCGGTCAGCAACCAGTTTGATGAGTGCAGGCGTTACAAAAATAGTGGTAATAATTAATGTAGTTATTATTACAAGCGGAACAAATAAAAAGATATGGAATAAGCCCTGAATAGTGGCAGCAATCCAATCTGACTCAATACTCTTCAGCCATTCGCCGATACCAATTACATCAAAGACTTGGTAGGTTAGCTCTGAAAAAATGTCCTGGAAAATATAACCGACAGCAAGCCAAAAGAGAGTTGCAATCAGAATCGGCCAAACCATAATCCAGGCAATCTTGAACCGCAATAAATCTCTGAATGCACTTACAATTGCTTTAAATACCAAAGACATCTGAATTCACATCTAATAAGTAACAATAAATTTTATCTGAAGATGGTCATTATCTACGACATCAGCGCATTTTGCTAATCAAAAAGGATGTCAGCATCGTTAATGATCAGTCAGAACTAGATCATAATTACAAATCCTTTAGATTATAGATAGATTCGCAGATCTGCGTAATATAATTTAAACCGTTCTTATTACACAAGTTGAAGAAAATGATTCAACTTCATATCAGCAATAAATAAAATCAATCTCAGAAGCTAAAGTTTCAAATAATAATGTCGATTAAATACTAAATGTAGTCCCTTAATAGGAAGAAAGATGAAGATAAATAAATTATTACAATCAGTGAAAACTATTTCTGTCAGGGATGGAATAAGACGCGCTGATGTCGCGCTGAATCCTAATTCTGAATCAGAAAATAATGTACATCTCAGCACCAATGTTACAAAGCTGCAAAATATAGATAGTGATTCAACTACTAGTACAGCTCGAGTTCAGGAAATAAAACAAGCTATCAGTGAAGGAAATTTTCAGATAAATCCTGAAGTTATTGCTGATCGGCTGCTTAAAACTGTTAAGGAATTAATACAATCTAAAAAAGGTGCTATTTAAAATAGTGGCATCTTCGCATTCAGCAATTTTTTTATCAGCCTTAGAAACAGAAGAAGCACATTTATTGAAATTCTTCAAAGAGAAGAAAATGCTTTATTCAAGAAAAAAGAAATTGATCAAATAGCCTCAGATAAATCACATTTGGGTGAAAGGCTGCAAAATCAAGGTTTAACCTTCGAAAAAGTAGCATAAGTATCTGGTTGAAACAGCCAATATTCAGATCAGCCTGAAATACAAGTTTCCTGGAATGAACTAATAGAACTGGCAAGGGTAGCTCAAAAATTTAGCTGCTCTAATAGGCTGATACTTTAACTCATCTTCAACATAAGCATCGTGCTTTTGCTGTCTTGCAGTGTGTAGTAGAAATGTTTCCTTATATGGCCCTAAAGATAAGGCTTATTTCAGCGTTCAAACATAATAGCCGGTATTTCAGTTACTTTATCAGTATCAGTATCAGTAGCTAAAATGTAATAGTTCAGGAATTTCTTAACCGACTGCGTAAACGAGCGATTGCTTGAGTATGTAATTGGCAAACCCTCGACTCACTCACACCAAGTACTTCGCCGATTTTTCTTAAATTCATTTCCTGCTCATAATGCATACCCATCACTTGTTTTTCGCGAGGAGGAAGATTATCAATCGCAACAACCAGCAGGCTTCTGAAATTTTCATCCAATAAGGCATTGAGCGGGTCCCCTTCAGAATCGACCAACAAGCGGTCCAAAAACGGGTCTTCATCTTCTTGCTGAAAATCCTCATAGTAAATTAACTGAGCACCCCGTGCGTTTTGTAACGTCTCATGATACTCATTTAGAGACATATTTAATTCTTCCGCCAACTCCTGTTCACTCGGTGCACAGCCATTGCGTTGCTCTAATAAATTGATAGCAGCTTCAATACGTCGCATTTTTCTTCGTAAACTCCGCGGCAGCCAGTCTGCTTCGCGTAGTTCATCCAAAATAGAGCCACGTATACGCTGTGCCGCATAACTTTCAAATTGTCGACCATACGAGCCTTCATAACGATTGATCGCATCTAGAAGACCGATCATACCGGCTTGAATCAGATCGTCGACGTGTACACTTGCCGGCAATCGCGTCATCATGTAATAAGCAATGCGTTTTACTAAGGGAGTAAATTCAGTGACAAACTGTTCCTTATCAATTGTTCCGATTCCAGTTGAAGTATACATAATTTATTGCACCGTAAAATTTGCCATATTCAGATGGCTTGTTCGAATCAATCTCTGCATGAAATTATCGATTCCGCCGTTAAATCTATCCGGACATGAAGAACGAAAATGTCATGAAATAATTGCCTAAAACGAGTTGCAGCTTGCGAAGCCGGAAATGCTTCAATGACAGATTTACACAGCTGAGTAACGTTGCGTAATTTCTCATCGCTTTGGATATATCCCAATAAGCTCAAGTATTATGAAAAGATATTGGCGCGCAACTTTGTACAAGTCCTGGTAAAAAGCAAGCGATTCTGTCTCTGAACCCTCTTTACTCACCAGAATGAGAAAATGCTGCTTTGCATATTTTCTGGCTCATAAAATGTCCCAATGCCGCAATCACCTCACTAGCTGCATCAAGACCCGTATATCCCTACAGTAATACCGCCCGTATTGAAGTGATATTAAGTGACAATCGCAGTAACGTTGTTATCAGCAGCATTGTTGGAAAAACTGTAAAATCAAGGGAATTCTTCGTATAAAGATTCACCATCAACACAATAATGGATACCGCGATAAGCATGTTTGGATTGATCCAAACTAGAACCGCACGTCAACTGGCGAGGTGCATTACCACCGTATTCGTGATAGCGTCTGATCTGAAATGCATAAGCTAATACTTCAGTTACTGCGACATACCGTTTTTCAGATATTTCACTTCCAGATTCAGCGTGATAATACAAAACCCGTACAGGTGGTGGCGCTTCAAGAATCGGCACACGATGCTCTTCGGCTACTTCGCGGATGCTGGAACGCTAAATCCCGTTCCATTTGCATACCTGCTTGCATGATTTTCAGGAGCTTATCCATGAGGCCGGCACTCAAAAACAATAACCCGGCTGCGGCTGCCAGCAATTAGGCAATGGTGGCCAATTCTTGAGAACGTGCAACCTGCACTTCTTCCCTCCTTTTTTCCAGGTGTTTCAGGGTAGCCGGCTCTGTACGCTCTAGATCACTTTCTTCAGTCATGACACGCTCCAAATTCATACAAATGAATTATCATGGCGATTGTTTCGTTTCAATGATGAGAACAAAGAAGGAATCAGCCCTTTTATTCATGCAATACTGGCAATAACACGATATTTAATATCCTTTCAATGGGTTATGGAATAATAAAAACCATTCAGTGCCGCTTACCTGACCTTTGGTATCTTTTAATGATTAATCAATTATTGATTCAATGAGGATATGCAGTTTACTTTACGTTTTACCCGCTACTTCCTGATAACATGCCTGTTAATCATGTGCTTATTCGTTATCACTACAGGATTCCTGCTGCGCGGCAGCTTACCGCAATATGACGGAGAAGCGGTTCTGCCCGGACTATCTGCTCCGGTGTTTATCGATAGAGATGCGCTGGGCAGCGTCACCTTTACCGGTATGGATCGCTTGGATCTGGCGCTGGCTATGGGCTATGTCCACGCGCAAGAGCGATTTTTTGAGATGGATCTCATGCGCAGACAAGCTGCGGGTGAACTGGCAGAATTATTTGGTGCCAGCGCAATTACACACGACCGGAGAATACGCCAATTTCGCATGCGTACCCGTGCGACAGCAGCACTCCAGCAACTTCCCGATGCTCAACAACAGTTGCTTGATGCTTATCGGATTGGTGTCAATCAAGGCATGAAATCACTGAGTGTGCGCCCTTTTCCTTATTTATTGACACAAACCCAACCGGCTGCATGGCGCAATGAAGACAGCATTCTGGTGATATACGCAATGTTTTTCACTTTGAATGAATCAAATATTTATCGTGAATTGAAGCTCTCCAGCATGCGGGCAGCGCTACCCGAGTCGGTGTATCAATTCCTGACAACGCATGCAGGAAAATGGGATGCACCTCTCATTGACGAACCCCTGGCATTACCAGAACTACCCTCAGTCACGGCCATTAATCTTCAAGCGTTAGATGAACATTTATTCAAAGACGATCACTTAATCCTCGAACAAATGCCAGGAAGCAACAGCTTTGCAGTTTCCGGCGCATTAGCCGATGGTGCTGCTGTGATCGCCAATGACATGCACCTGACACTGCGGGTACCCAATTTATGGTTCCGCTCCCGCCTCATTTATCCTTCAGCCACTTCTTCTGGACAATCGCACGATATTACGGGCATCAGCTTACCGGGCGTCCCTTCGATGGTCATCGGTTCAAATCGCCATATCGCCTGGAGCTTCACCAACAGTTATGGTGATTTTGCCGACTGGGTGCGGGTAAAAATCGATGAAAACGATCACACACGCTATCTCGGCACATCAGGCTGGGAGCCAATCAACACAATTCAAGAAACGATTTATGTTCGTGGTGCGCCAGATGAAATACTTAATATTTCTGAAACCGAATGGGGTCCGATTTTGGCGCAGGATCATGACCAAATACCGCTGGCACTGGCCTGGACAGCCTTTCTGCCCGAAGCCGTTAATCTGAAGTTGATTGAACTGGAACAGGCACAAACAGCTGAGCAAGCGGTAAAAATTGCGCAACTGGCAGGCATGCCAGTGCAGAATTTTATCGTCGGAGATCGCGACGGCAACATCAGTTGGACACTCGCAGGGCGCATCCCTACCCGCTCCGGCAATTACAATCCGCAAATACCTGCTGACTGGAGTGCTCCGGATACCGGCTGGAATGGTTGGCTGGATGCCGAACAATATCCATTGATCAGCAATCCGGCTTCACAACGGTTGTGGTCTGCTAATTCGCGCACTGTTTCGGGTGATCAGCTTGAACTCCTGGGTGATGGCGGCTATGACTTGGGGGCAAGAGCTACCCAAATTCGCGACAGTTTATTTGCACGCGACCAATTCACTACGGAAGATATGCAAGCCATCCAGTTAGATCACCGTGCATTATTATTTACACCTTGGTATCAATTGCTGAAAATTACGTTGGAATCGGCGGACGGCGATCTGCCGTGGGTGGTTGCGATGAAAAAAGCGTTAACAGACTGGAATGGACAGGCAGCCACTGATTCCGTCGCTTATCGCGTCGTGCGCACGTATCGTTATGAAGTGATAAAAACCGTCTTAAACGGGTTCGCTGCCCAGGTTCGGAGATATGATCCGGGCTTTAAACTGCCCAGATTAAGTCAAGCAGAGTTGATTGTATGGCAATTAATCGAACAGCAACCTCAACATCTGCTGCCGGTACCCTATAAAGATTGGAAAAACCTGCTACAAGTTTGCGCTCAGAACATTGCGGAGCAACTGCAGCGAAACGGCGGCATTACCGAACAAAGCTGGGGTAAATACAACACAGCGCGGATCAGGCATCCACTCAGCCCAAAACTTCCTTCCCGCGTTGCGCAATGGCTTGATATGCCGGGTGATCCGTTGCCGGGGGATCACCATATGCCGCGGGTTCAATCGCCTGATTTTGGCGCCTCGCAACGCTCAGCCGTTGCGCCAGGCCAGGAGGAACAAGGCTATCTGGATATGCCCGGTGGACAAAGCGGGCATCCGCTGTCACCTTATTACGGTAGCGGACATGCTAACTGGGTCGCTGGAAAACCCACGCCTTTTCTTCCTGGTCCCCCCGAAAGGCAGTTGAAATTTATTCCAATCAATTAACCTTAGAAATATCGGCATGGTCATTGTTAACGTAATTCTGTTGCATGGAATATATGAAGGTTATTTTTCAGATACTTATAAAAGAATAGCAAGTTTACAACGATTAGTTTTCAAAAAATAACTGTATTCCTTTATGATATAAGCATTTCAGCTAACACAGCGTCCTAGTATTCCTTTCCCTCAATTGACTATCCATGCCTTTTAGCCCGATTATTCTATGGACCGACGCACTGATTTATTTATTTGTCGGGGCTGTCCTGTGTTTTATGGGGTACGTTCGTCATCATGAGCACCTACTGACATCATGGAAACGCGTCGGGCACAGCGTCAGCGGTATGTCAGCACTAACCATTCTGCTGTTCTTCTTAATCATTGGCTTACTCGATACCATCCATTTTCGTCCTGCTCTGGATCATAAAACTAGTCAGGGTGAGAAGATTTACAGCGTTGAAGTGCTGAGCCTGCTCGATATTCTGGTCACCCCACTACGTACTCAGGTGGAGAAAACTTATTCAGCGCCGCTGGCAGCCTATCTCTACGCAAAGGAGACGACTGAGCTTGCGGATGGGAGGCAGGTACGCACCTTTGCGCGACTTGAGTTTGGCGGTGCGCATTTACAAAATCCGGAAAGTGAGCGTATGAATGATATTACATGGCGCTCTGCAAAAGGCCTGGCATACGGCTTGTTGGTTTGGAGTCTAATGGCTGCCGGTTTGGTATTCATTCTGTCACGCCGCAACCAGCAGAATTTTATGCAAAACCTGATAGCTATCTGGCGCCGCAGCAGCGACGTTCCTTGGCATGCCATATTAATCACGCTACTCATTCTATCGCTACTGATCGGCTGTGTGTCCATGCTCGCTACACACTATCATGTTCTGGGCACCGACAAGGTCGGACAGGATGTTTTATACCAATCGCTCAAAAGCATACGCGTAGCCCTGGTGATCGGCACGCTCACCACCCTGATCATGCTGCCGTTTGCGTTATTACTGGGCATTATGGCAGGCTATTTCAGAGGTTGGGTGGATGATGTCATCCAGTATATCTACACCACACTGAATTCCATTCCCAGTGTTTTACTAATCGCCGCTGCAGTACTGATGATGCAAGTGTATATTGAAACGCACTCACAATTATTCGAGACTATTGCCTCGCGCGCAGATTTACGCTTACTGTTTCTTTGCATCATTCTCGGCATTACCAGTTGGACTGGCCTATGCCGCTTGCTGCGCGGTGAAACGATGAAGCTGCGTGAATTGGAATATATCCAGGCAGCGCATGCATTTGGCGTTTCGCATTGGCGTATTCTCAGCCATCATATTTTACCGAATGTGATGCATCTGGTTCTGATTGCAACGGTAATGGATTTCAGCGGTCTGGTTCTGGCAGAAGCTGTCTTATCCTATGTCGGCGTTGGCGTTGATCCATCCATGATCAGTTTCGGCACCATGATCAACGCGGCGCGCATGGAGATGGCACGCGAACCGATGGTCTGGTGGGCACTGCTGGCGGCGTTTGGCTTTATGTTTACTCTGGTATTAAGCGCCAATCTATTTGCCGATGCAGTACAAAATGCGCTCGATCCGCGGACCCGGACACTAAGGCAAAGGAACAAATTTTTTCAGCGCCGTGGGAACAAAACGGATACTCCACTGAACAAAACTCCTGAAACAATGACGCCACCAGAATCTTCGCCTCGCTCATGAAGACCATATTGGCCATCGAGCATCTTGAAACCCTGCTGCACACCGGCCATGCACCGGTGCGAGCCGTTGACGGATTAACCCTCAACATCTTACCCGGTGAGACCTTCGCTTTATTGGGTGAGTCAGGATGCGGCAAGTCCATGACAGCATTATCGATTATGCGATTGCTGCCTGATGTCGGCGAGATTGTGGCAGGCAAAATCAGAATCGATGGGATTGACTTGCTGCAATTAGCTGAAGCTGAAATGCGCAAAATTCGCGGCAAGCGCATCAGCATGATTTTCCAGGAACCGATGCTGAGCCTGAATCCAGTGCTGACCATCGCTGAGCAGATTGAGGAAGTGTTGAAGCAGCATTTAAATCTGTCTCATCAAGCAGCGCAAGCACGTATTCAGGAGTTGCTGGAACAAGTGGGCATACCGGATGCACCGCGCCGCATGCACGAATATCCGTTTCAATTTTCCGGTGGCATGAAACAGCGCGCCATGATCGCCATGGCACTGGCCGGTGAACCCGAATTGCTCATTGCAGATGAACCTACCACCGCTCTGGACGTTACTATCCAGGCACAAGTACTGGATCTGATGCGGCAACTCCAGCAACGCAATCATATGGCGATTTTGCTGATTACGCATGATTTGGGCGTCGTCTCCGAAATGGCACACCGCGTCGCGGTTATGTATGCGGGAGAAATTGTAGAATTGGCAACCCGGGATGATTTCTTTAAGCATCCGGCTCACCCTTATTCACAGCAATTATTTGCCTCCCTGCCCGGCAAGCAGAAACGCGACCAGCCATTAACTGTGATACAGGGCAATGTCCCGTCATTGGCACAACAGTTTACCGGCTGCCGTTTTGTCGATCGCTGCAATCAGGCCATGGAGCTATGTCGTCAATCCGTCCCCGAATGGCACCCGGTTACTGATGAACACCAGGTCCGTTGCCATTTATTTAGCAAAGACTCGGCTAATGGTGTTGCCATGGCAAAGAATCCCATCCGTCACATTACCAGCACCATGCAGCCCATTGCCGCTGAGACTGTATCTACCTTATTACAGGTAACTGATCTTAAAGTGTATTTTCCGATTCACCAGGGATTATTCAAACAAGTAGTCGGTCATGTCAAAGCAGTCGACGGTGTATCGCTGACTATTACTGCAGGCAAAACCTTGGCGCTGGTCGGTGAATCAGGCTGCGGCAAGACCACGATCGGTAAAAGTATTTTGCAACTGATCAAACCCACTGCCGGTAGCGTGCGTTTCAAAGAACATGAACTGGTAACCCTGGAAAGAAGTCAATTGCGGCAGATCCGTTCTCAATTTCAGATCATCTTTCAGGACCCATACTCGTCACTCAATCCGCGCATGCGCGTGATTGAAATTCTGCAAGAAGGCATGAATGCCCTGAATATCAAAAAAATTCACCACTTTAACAACAGCAATTTGCCGTCTACTGATTCGATGGAAAAGGAAATCGACGCACTATTGCAACGAGTGGGTTTACCCGCTGAGGTAAAATGGCGCTTCCCCCATGAATTTTCCGGTGGTCAGCGGCAGCGCATTGCCATTGCCCGCGCGTTGGCTGTCAATCCAGAGCTGTTGATTTGTGATGAACCAACCAGTGCGCTGGATGTCTCTGTTCAGGCGCAAATCCTGAATCTGCTCAAATCGCTGCAGACTAATTTAGGGCTTGCATTTTTGTTTATCACCCACAACATCGCTGTCGTAGAATATCTGGCTGATGAAGTAGCTGTTATGTATCTGGGACGAATTGTTGAACGTGGACATATGGATGAAGTGATGGATAGCCCCAAGCATCCCTATACTCAGGCACTGCTGTCATCTGTTCCGCAGATCAAATTGGATCTTGACCGGCACATCATTCCTCTGAAGGGGGATCTGCCCTCACCGGCCGCGCCGCCTCGAGGCTGCCATTTTCATCCCCGATGTCCTTATGCGATGCCCATTTGCCGGGAAGTTTATCCGTCAGTCAGCACATTCAGTGCAACGCATACTGCCCATTGTTTTCTTTACCCACAGGAACAAAGTTCTGAGAAGTTATGAGTATTAATCACGAAGTGGCTCGCCGCCGTACTTTTGCCATTATTTCCCATCCGGATGCCGGTAAAACCACGCTGACCGAGAAACTGCTGATGTACGCCGGCGCCATCCACATCGCAGGCAGCGTCAAAGCGCGTAAAGCAAGCCGGCATGCTACTTCTGACTGGATGGAAATTGAAAAGCAACGCGGCATCTCGGTTGCCAGTTCAGTCATGCAAATGGAATACCGAAATTGCGTCATTAACTTGCTCGATACCCCCGGTCACCAGGATTTTTCGGAAGACACTTATCGCGTGCTGACCGCAGTCGATGCCGCATTGATGGTCATCGATGCCGCCAATGGCGTGGAAGCGCAAACATTGCGCTTGCTGGAAGTCTGCCGCGCACGCAATACGCCGATTGTCACCTTCGTCAACAAAATGGACCGCGAAGTGCGTGATCCGCTGGATCTGATTGACGAGATTGAGCGCACGCTCGGGATGACTACGATTCCTTTCACCTGGCCCGTCGGGATGGGAAAAAATTTTCATGGCGTATGCGACCTGCAGAATAATTGTATGCGCATATTTCGACCCGGATCTGATCGTGCCCACGAGGACGGTGAAGTAATCGCGCACTTTGATGACGCGCAGATCCATCAGCGTTGCGGTACCGATCTATCCACCGCATTGCAGGAAATTGACTTGATCAAAGGCGCATCTCCGGCTTTTGATCATAATGAATTCCTAGCCGGCAGGCAAACCCCTGTTTTCTTTGGCTCAGCCATCAATAATTTTGGCGTTAGAGAAATTCTTGATGCCCTGGTTGATCTGGCACCACCGCCCGAGTCACGTAATGCCATACAACGCGAAGTCTTGCCGAGCGAGAAGAAGTTCTCCGGCATGGTATTTAAAATTCAGGCCAACATGAATCTGGCTCACCGCGACCGTATCGCATTCGTGCGTGTTTGTTCCGGTCATTTCAAGCGCGGCATGAATTTGAAAATTGCGCGTAACGGCAAAGATATCCGCACCAGCACGGTGGTATCATTCTTATCGCAGCGCCGCGATATCCTGGAAGAAGCTTATCCCGGCGATATTATCGGCATACCTAATCACGGCACGTTGCAATTGGGCGATACCTTAACTGAAGGCGAGATCTTGCAATTTACCGGTTTACCGTTTTTTGCACCGGAAATTTTCCGCACCGTGGAAATCGCCGATCCATTACGCAGCAAACAACTTAAACTAGGGTTAGCGCAACTAGGCGAAGAAGGTGCAATCCAGGTATTCCGGCCGCATCTTGGCAATGTACTGTTGCTCGGTGCTGTCGGCACCTTGCAGTTTGAAGTGGTGACGCATCGCCTGCAACATGAATATGCCGTAACAGCCCGTATTGCACCAGCCAAATACCAGTTGGCGCGCTGGATTACTTCTGACGATCCGCGCGAATTGCAGCGCTTTATTGAAGCCAATGCTCATCGCATTGCCTATGATGCTGTTAATGCGCCGACCTTCCTGGCATCTTTTGGTGCTGAACTGAGCGTTGCCGCAGAAAACTGGCCTGCTATTCATTTTCATAAATTGCGGGAACACGCAGGCCTGGTTTTTCAAAGCCATATGCATGGATAACGGCAAAGCATGATGAAATGGCTGCAGCTTTTTCTTTCTTGGTTCTTTTTATTATCCTCATTGGCATGGGCCAGTGATTCAACCGATGCAACTGCAAGCAAGTTAACTCAATTTGTTGTGATGGGTGATATGCCCTACACTGATACGGAATATGCGCTGTTAGAGCCCGATGGCGCAATCGCCGCCGCCATTAAAGCACTTGATCCTCAAGTATTGATTCATCTGGGCGACTTCAAAAAAGCCCGGTTAAGCTGCGGCGACGAATTATATAAAGACCATTACCGGCAGATCGCTTATCTCAATCCGCATAAAACAGTGTATACACCCGGTGATAATGAGTGGACCGACTGCGATCGATTCAATACGTCAGTGCGACATGACGAACTGGAACGGCTCGATTATTTACGCCAGCTTTTCTTTTATCAGGATGAACATCAGTTAAGCAAAGATATCCCAGGCCTTGTGCGGCAGGAAAACTTTATTGAAAACGCCCGCTGGCAAATCAACCAGCTTGTTTTCGCCACATTACATATCGTTGGCACTAATAATGGCAGAAAGGAAATTCTTCGCAGCAATATTCAACACGCACTGGATGCGGCGGATCATCGCGACCAGTTTAATGAAAAATGGCTGCAACAACTCTTTGCAACAGCAGAATCTGCACCAGCGATGGTAATTGTCTTCCACGCAGATATGTTTGATTTCGACCATATCAAACCAGCCTGCTCTGCTGATAAGCCGACTGACTGCGATGGTTACCGGCTAATGCGTGATTTGATTAAAAATAAAGCTGCTCAATTCAAAAAACCGGTTCTAGTGATTCATGGCGACTCTCCGGCGTATTGCTTGCATCAGCCTTACCCCTTGATTCCCAATCTTTGGCGGCTCAATGCGCCCGGAGATTACAAATACATCGATGCGAGCCACATTTTGTTTGATCCGCAAAATAAAGAAATGCCCTTCACAGTAACAGGCTTGCTCGACCAGAAACCAGCACCGGCAGTTTGTAACTACAATTTGCTCAGTTCATTACCCTATTCTCCCTTTTGACATTGGAGATCCATTATCATGATTTTCAGTATGACCGGATACGCAACCGCTACCCAGGAAACTACCTACGGATCACTCAGCTTAGAGGTACGTTCTATCAATAACCGCTACCTGGATATTCAGTTTCGTCTGCCGGATGAATTTCGCAAACAGGAATTCGCAATGCGGGAACTGCTAGCAACCCAGCTTGGCCGTGGCAAAGTCGAATGCCGCCTCAATTTTTCCCCAGCAACGAACATCGAAAATGCTCAGCAATTGGACAACACCCTCTTGGAAAGGCTGCTACAACTGGATCAAACCATTAAAAATCGCTATCCCGCAGCCCAATCGTTAACCGTCGCAGATATACTGAAATGGCCCGGCATACTGGGAGGTGACAATTTACCCATGGATGAGTTGGGTGAGATCAGCATCCGGTTACTGCAAACGGTACTTGAAGATTTGAAAGCTTCGCGCATCCGCGAAGGTGACAAACTGAAATCCATGCTGCTGGAACGCATCCATCAAATGCGCCAGCTCCTGCAAACTGCAATCCCCCGCATCCCCACCCTCATCGCCGCCTTTGAAGAAAAATTGCGCACGCGCATCGAAGAAATCCTCGGTAATCTGGAAGACGACCGCATCCGCCAGGAAATCACATTATTTGCCGGAAAGATTGACGTCGACGAAGAGTTATCCCGCCTGCAAGCGCATCTGGATGAAGTCGAACGTATTTTGAACAAGGGGGGTGCCGTCGGCAAACGGCTGGATTTCATGATGCAGGAATTAAACCGCGAAGCCAACACCATCGGCTCGAAATCCGTGGATTTGGAGATCTCCCGGATTTCAATGGAACTCAAGGTGATTATTGAGCAGATGAGGGAGCAGGTGCAGAATATTGAGTGATGAAGTTAGATTTGGTCAGATCCGCTTCTTGCACTACATGTTATAACGACCTGAATGTATATCATATAAAAATTAAGGAGATATCGTGAAAATTACAGGGATAGATGAAATTTCTGATGTTATGTATTGCGTCATTTCGGACTTCCAATTCTAATTAGGTAGCTGAAGTGCACGACCTATTTGAGGAAGTAGAGTCTTTGCAAGGTATCCTTGTCTCGCAAGCAACGGGCGGATCTGAAGATGAAGCCGAATACATGAGACTTCGACAAGTCGTTCTATCGCAAGCTTCGCTTGAGTCACTGCTGCCACACTTCTTACGCAAATGCCGCAGTCTCGGTCAGTTTTGGCAATTCATAAAAAACAAGTACGGCACCTATGCTGAGCGCCGCGCCTACTTATGGGATGAATTTCGACCAATGCTCGATCTGCTTGAACGTGGAGGCGTATCACCATCGGACCAAGTAGTCACAGTTGCAATTGATAAGTTCGATTTAGCTCATGTTCAAGCAGCCTGGCTGAAGGCACTTGATCGTCGCTCGTCAGACCCTGAAGGTGCTATAACAATGGCAAGAACTTTGCTTGAGTCCGTGTGTAAGCACATCCTTGAAGACGCACAGACAAAGTATGACGACAGCGCTGAGATCAACAAACTCTACAAACAAACTGCCGAACTTCTTAATATCGCACCGTCACAGCACACGGAACAAGTATTCAAGCAGATCCTTGGTGGCTGCACTGCCGTGGTTGAAGGACTTGGTGCACTTCGGAATCGGCTTAGCGACTCACATGGAAAAGGCAAGGTCGGCATTAAACCAGCCTCGCGTCATGCTGAACTTGCGGTTAATCTAGCCGGGACACTGGCTGTTTATTTGTTGGCAACTTGGAAGGCACGAAGTGAAAGTGCAACCTAGCTTATCATTCAAGCCTGCATAGGATGGAATATTGCGAAACTTATCAATAAGAGCGTATGGCAATGTTCCGACGATGCCTCACAGACCATCTTGCGGTTATTTTTGAGCATTCATGCCAGTATATCTAACGCTGGTGTATATACCAAACCCACATCACGCGCCACCGCTTCATGCGTCAACCGCCCGTGATACACATTCAAGCCATTGCGCAAATGCGGATCATCGATCAGCGCCTTTCGGTAACCTTTATTGGCAAGCGCCAGGACAAACGGCAACGTGGCATTATTCAATGCAAAAGTAGAAGTACGCGCGACCGCACCGGGCATGTTGGAGACGCAATAATGTACTACGCCATCCAATGTAAAAATGGGATCAGCCAATGTAGTAGGCTTAGAGGTGGCAAAGCAGCCGCCTTGGTCAATCGCGACATCGACCAGCACCGCACCGCGATTCATCCGGCTGACGAGTTCTCGGCTGACCAGCCTGGGAGTGGCCGCTCCGGGAACCAGTACTGCGCCGATGACGAGATCCGCTGTTGTGACATACTCTTCCACTGCATCCACCGTCGAGAAAACAGTATTAATCCTTGATTCGTATTGAAAATCCAGTTGCTGTAAGCGATGAATCGATTTATCCAGCACAGTCACATGCGCTTCCATACCCATTGCCACACGCGCGGCATTGGTGCCGACCACCCCGCCGCCAATGATTACAACACGCGCAGCAGGCACTCCGGATACCCCACCCAGCAGCATACCGCGACCGCCCTGATCCAGTTCCAGTGCATGAGCGCCAGCCTGAATCGACATGCGGCCGGCCACTTCACTCATCGGTGCGAGTAAGGGTAACCCGCCGTAGCGATCAGTCACCGTTTCATAGGCAATGGCAATGCAGCCGGAATCCATTAACCCCTTGGTCTGCACAGGATCAGGTGCTAAGTGTAAATAAGTAAATAAAACTTGCCATTCACGCAGCAAGGGGATCTCGACTGGTTGCGGCTCTTTAACCTTGACGATCAAATCGGCTTTGGCGTAAATCTCTCGCGGCGTGTCAATAATTTCAGCACCGGCACTTCTATATTTGTCATCATTGAGGTCAATCTGGAATCCGGCGTTTTTTTGCACCATCACGTGATGGCCATGCTCGACCAGTTCGCGTACCGCCACTGGCGTCAGTCCTACTCGGGATTCATGAATCTTAATTTCCTTAGGCACGCCGATCCGCATCTGATTCTCCCTTGTTATCCGTTAAATAATTCCGCCATTGACGCCAATATTCTGCCCTGTCACCCAGCGCGCTTGATCACTGACCAGGAATAAAACAACCTGGGCGATATCATCGGCTGCTCCAATCCTTCCCAAGGCAGCCATGGCAGCCATGCGTTCAATATCTGCTGCGGTTTTGCCTGCGCGAAACAGTTCCGTATCAACCGGACCGGGGGATACAATATTGGCAGTGATATTTCTTTTCCCCATTTCGCGGGCAAAAATTCTCGTCAATTGCTCCACAGCGGCCTTGGTGGCCGCATAAGCGCCGTATCGGGGCAGCATGAGACGCGTGACCGTGCTGGAAATATTCACCACGCGCCCATGATCTGCAAGCTTTGTCGTCGCTTCACGCAACGTATAAAAAACACTCTTGAAATTCACGTCGACAATGCGATCGAATTCATCATCCTGGATTTCCGCTATTTCTTTAAACAGAAGGATTCCAGCATTATTCACGAGGATATCAATCTGCTCAAAATGCTCAGAAGCTGCTTCAAATAGTTTTCGTACCGCAACGGGATCGCTCACATCGGCTTGCACCGCCTTGCACTCACCGCCGGCATCCAATATCGCTGCACAAACTTTATCTGCTGCAGGCTTATTGTTTGCGTAATTAACAACTAATTTTGCCCCGGCTTGGGCTAGCGTGAGCGCAATCTCCGCACCGATTCCTCGCGAGGATCCCGTAACAATCGCTGTTTTTCCTTGCAAAGACTGCATTGTTACAATCCTCGCTGCATGGAGATGCGCAGATAGGGGTTATTCAGATACGCCATGGCTTTTAAGTAATTTTACAATGTTCGGATAATTTCTTTTTTCTGCCCAATTGAGCGCATTATCACCATGTTCATTTTTAATATGGGGATCTGCACCACTGTTGAGCAACAATGAAACCGCATCAAGATGATTGCCTCTGACCGCCATCATCAATGCAGTGGTTCCGTTGTCTGAAGTCGAATTAATATTTGCTTCCGCGGCCAGGAGGAGTCGGATGGTGTCCGAATGACCGCCTGAAGCGGCATAAAGCAGAGGATTCCATCCTTTATGGTTGATTTCCGCTCCCTTGACATAGAGTTGCCTGACCATCTCAGTCTGGCCATGATAACTGGCCAGCATAATCGCTGTCTCACCATATTTGTTGCGGATATTCAGATCCGCCCCCGCCTCGATCAGCAATTGCGCCAGCTCTAAATGACTGGTCCGAGCAGCCATCATGAGCGGTGTGTAGCCTTCGGTGTTGGGAATATCCGGATTGGCGCCTTTCTTAAGCAGTTTGGATACTTGTGATACTTGACCTTTGTCGACGGCCCGGAAAAAATCATCTTGAATACCGGCAAGACCATTGAATGGTAACAAAAAAAGAATGGTTGCCATTAAAGCCGGCAAAAATCTCGAATTACCTGGTGTGTCATCCATGTATGTTCACTTTAAAACAGTTAAAAAAATTATTCGTAGTCGCAGCTGCAATTTCCTCCAGCTCTACCGCCCGTAAACGCGCAATTTCTTCCGCCACATGACGCACAAACGCCGGCTGGTTTGTTTTTCCGCGAAACGGCACCGGCGCAAGATAGGGTGAGTCTGTTTCAATCAACATCCTATCCAATGGGATGTTCCTGGCGACTTCTTTTAAAGCCGCCGCATTCCTGAATGTCACGATACCTGAGAACGATATGTAAAAATTCATTGCCATTGCCTGCTGCGCAACTTCCCAGCTTTCCGTAAAGCAATGCATTACGCCGCCGACTTGATCAGCACCCTCTTCCTGCATAATCCGCAATGTATCAGCAGCAGCTGAGCGTGTATGGATAATCAGGGGCTTGTTGGTTTTTCGTGCTGCGCGGATGTGCTGGCGAAAGCGTTCACGTTGCCATTCCAGATCGCCTTGCAGGCGGAAATAATCCAGACCCGTTTCGCCAATCGCGATCACCTTGGGATGATGCGCCAACTCAGCCAATTCAGCAGCCTGCGGTTCTATCTCATCTTCATAATCCGGATGTACCCCAACAGAAGCAAATATGTTTTCATGTGCTTCCGCCAACGCCCGTACCCGAGGAAAATGAGGCAAATCAACACTGACACACAATGCATGGGTTACCTGATTTTTCTGCATGTTCAGCAACAGCTCATCCAGGTCTTTTGCAAGATCAGGGAAGTCCAGATGACAATGTGAGTCAATAAACATAAGAATAAAAAAAAATTTTAAAGAAGTTATAATGCCCCACGCACTGCATCGGCCCAGCAGTTCGGTGTTTCAAACAAACGCACTTGCTCAAGTTGAAGATGATTACCGTAGATATCCTGATAGGCTACATCTAAAATGCCAAAAGCAATGACGGCCAGATTTTCTGCTGTGGGTTGAACATCCAACACGACTGTTTTGTGGTCTTCGATGGATTGTAAAAATTGCAATACCACGGTATCGCCTGAATACACGAGAAATGCATGATCCCATTGATCAACCAGTACTGATTTGGCAATCCGTTTCACTTCGGAGAAATCCATGACCATGCCTTGCTCAGCAACACCTTCGTCAGAGATAATATTACCAGATAGTGTAATTTCGATCACATAGCGATGGCCATGCAAATGACGGCACTGACTGTTATGCGTTGAAATGCGGTGGCCGGCATCAAATTCCAGCTTGCGTGTGATTAACATACGTATAAATTTAAGAACGCGAAATAAACAGGTGAAATTGTAACATTGCAAGACCCTACCAAACGATTGAATACGACTGATCACAGTCGTGACAGCGCTGGACTCACGTATGTGTATCCGGTGATCTCACGCCGTGCCGGCGGTGTCTCCATCGGTATTAATCTGAATCCCAATAATGCCTGCAACTGGCGCTGCGTTTATTGTCAGGTCCCAGATCTTAAACGCGGTACCGCACCTCGTGTTGACCTAAATAAACTGGAGCTTGAACTGCGTGCTTTTCTGTATGAGTTGATAGATGGCGATTTCATGCAACGATATGTGCCACCTGAAGCAAGAAAAATTCACGATATTGCTTTGTCTGGCAATGGTGAACCCACCAGTGCCAAAGAATTCGAGCAGGTCATCGAGCTGATTGGTTGCATAAAAAAAGATTTTGATGCGCTCAAAGACTTGAAGCTGGTGTTGATTACGAATGGAAGCCTGGTTTATCGATCATCAGTACAAGCCGGATTGAAACGGATGGCGCAGTTGAATGGAGAAGTCTGGTTCAAATTCGACCGTGCAGGGGCCGAACAAAGGCAGCGCATCAATAATACCAAAATCAGTTTGAAAAAAATTCACCATCACCTGCAAATTGTTACATCGCTTTGCCCGACATGGCTGCAAACCTGTGTATTCCAAATCCATGGAGAACCGCCCAGTGAATCAGAAACCGGCGCTTATCTAGAGTTTATCAAAGTCTTGAAAGACGAAGGGCTGCCACTCAAAGGCGTTTTATTATACGGCATCGCACGTCCCTCGTTTCAGCCTGAAGCACCGCAACTCTCTCCAGTCAGCGAGTCATGGTTAACTGCGTTTGGTGAAAAAATTAACGCACTCGGGCTAACTGTCAGGCTTAATCCATAAGTATTTAAGATTATTTAGTCACCCACTCTAGACAAGGAAAATTAGAACCTCTCTCTGTAACCCGTTTACAACAAAGTATATTTTTTGATATTGATCAATATCCTTATTAGATAACTGA
>CBFGXU010000023.1:0-22940 GCA_965652935.1 uncultured Nitrosomonas sp. | reverse complement strand
ACTCGCGGCATGAAAGTTAAAGATCTTATCGCTTTGCTTGAATTGGATGGCTGGCAGCAGGTGCGGCAAAAAGGCAGTCATCGCCAGTTTCACCATCCCATCAAGTCCGGTACGGTCACAGTTGCTGGAAAACCCAGCGTGGATGTTCCGCCTGGTACCTTGATCAATGTTTTAAAACAAGCGGGACTTAAGCAATAGAGGTGTATATGCGTTATATGGTTGTTATTGAAGAAGGCCCAACAAGCTTTGGCGCCTATGTCCCTGATCTTCCGGGTTGCATCGCCGTCGGCGATTCGTCGGAAGAAGTTCTGCAACTGATTCAGGAAGCTATCGAGTTTCATATTGAGGGACTTAAAGAAGAAGGTCAGCAAATCCCGATACCACATTCTTCAAGCTCGTTTGTTGAGGTTCAAGCCTGACGCCTTTTCAAAACTTCCCGGCGCGTAAAATGTCCACCAATTGCGCCATTGCCTTGCCACGGTGGCTGAGCGAGTTTTTCTGTGCGGCAGTCAATTCGGCGGCAGTCTTACCGAACTCGGGCACAAAAAAATACGGATCGTAGCCGAACCCGCCCGCGCCCCGCGGCTGATCGGCGATTTCACCGTACCACGAACCGTCGACAATGATCGGCTGCGGATCATCGGCATGGCGCACCAGAACAATCACGCAGTAGTAATAGGCGCGGCGGTCTGACTGATTTTTAAGTGCTTCGATCAATTTCTGGTTATTGCGCGTATCGGATTTTGGTTCCCCGGCATAGCGCGCAGAAGAAACGCCAGGCGCGCCATTCAGTGCACTGACACAAATTCCGGAATCATCGGCCAGCGCCGGAAGTAGCGAACAACGGCTGGCATGGCGCGCTTTGGCCAGTGCATTTTCAACAAAAGTTCGATGCGGCTCATCCACTTCACCCACATCAAAATCAGACTGCGGTATGACTTCGATAGCCAAATGTGACAACAAGTCATTGATTTCAAGCAATTTTCCTTGATTATTGCTTGCGATCACCAGCTTTTTCAGCTTATTCATGACTCATCACTTCCAATGCCAGAGTTTCTCTCTGGAGCCTAATCAGTTCCTGGATACCGTGCTGCGCCATATCCAGCATGATATCCAGTTCTTTTCGGTTGAATGCAGTTCCCTCAGCGGTGCCCTGCACTTCGACGATCCCCAGGTTGCCAGTCATCACCACATTCATATCCGTATCGCACGAAGAATCTTCGATATAGTCCAGATCCAACACTGGAACTCCCTGATGAACCCCTACTGAAATCGCCGCCACATGATCAATGATCGGTGTGGTTTCAATCAATTGCCGATAAATCAATTTCTCGACAGCATCATGAAGCGCGACAAAAGCTCCCGTAATACTGGCGGTGCGGGTACCTCCATCAGCCTGAATCACATCACAGTCAATTTGAATAGTGCGTTCTCCTAATTTCTTTAAATCCACCACAGCGCGTAAAGCGCGCCCGATCAGGCGCTGAATTTCCATCGTGCGACCCGATTGTTTGCCTCTCGCTGCCTCGCGTTGTATACGCGAGTGCGTTGAGCAAGGCAACATACCGTATTCGGCAGTCAACCATCCTTGCCCCTGACCTTTCAGAAATAGCGGAACTTGTTCACTGACACTGGCTGTGCAGATCACTTTGGTGTCGCCGAATTCTATTAACACTGAACCCTCGGCATGTTTAGTATAATGGCGACTAATCTTGACTGGACGGATCTGAGTAGGCGTACGATGATGACTTCGTATCATGATCAATAACTCATAAAACTTAATGCGCGAAACGATAAACCGGTTTGGCAGGAGCTCCTGCTGACACTGTCAACACCTCATAGCCATTTTCGGTAACCAGTACGGTATGCTCCCATTGTGCAGACAAACTGCCATCCTTGGTGGTAATAGTCCATCCATCCGGAAGATGGCGAATAGCTGCTTTGCCAGCATTAATCATGGGCTCTACGGTAAATATCATCCCTGACTTAAGTTCCAGACCAGTCCCTGCACGACCGTAGTGAAGCACTTGAGGATCTTCATGAAATTTTGCCCCAATCCCATGACCACAGAATTCTCTAACCACGCTATACCCCACTCCCTCAGCCAGTTTTTGAATGGCATGTCCGATGTCACCTAAATGCTTGCCTGGCTTTATTTCATCAATTCCTCGCCACATGGCTTCAAAAGTGACTTCACATAAGCGTCTTGCTTGAATCGAAGGTTCGCCCACATAAAACATTCGACTGGTATCACCATGATACCCTTGAGAAATCACAGTAACATCAATATTAATAATGTCGCCATTTTTTAACTTTCTCTCGCCAGGAATACCATGGCAGATCTGATTATTGACCGAAGTACAAATCGATTTAGGATAGGGGGAATGCCCTGAAGGTGCATAATTAAGGGGTGCTGGTATCGTCTTCTGCACATCCACCATATAATTATGGCAAAGCACATCTAATTCTTCCGTAGTAACGCCCGCGACAACAAAGGGTGTGATGTAATCCAACACCTCAGAAGCCAGGCGCCCGGCAACACGCATTTTTTCAATTTCTTGTAGTGTTTTTATATGAACTGTCATTATAGTCTTGCTTGATTATCAGTAACTATTCATTTGCAACAAGAACTTGCAAATAATTCATTTCAAATGATGGGATTGAATACGTAACGTATTTTAAGATGCCTTAGAATTTAAAGGAACGTTATTCAATCGCCTCATCTATAAACTGTATATTATAAGCGTTCACCTTTGCTTTGAACCAATCGGTACCATCAACTGGCTCAACCAATTTTTGCTTTTTTTATTTAAGTGTCTGAGTGGGATAGAGAGTAACAATTTTTTCAAAGTAACGCCGATCTTCAATCTTCGCATTGGTAATCTTTTTTTCTAATTCTTCCAATTGTTCCAAACGCATCTTTTTATCGTATAACATACCTAAAGTAATGGCATTTCTCCCTTTCATAAGTAAATTGACCCTATCTAAATTTCGCAGCTTATGGAACACAACAGGATTGGCCAGAAACTATTTCTGAAATCATGGCTTCACTATACTGTATCTGCTCCTCATAAAATTTTCCTCACTCCACACAATTCTTATCGACCTGCAATAGAACAATTTTTTCTGAGTTAAATGATTCCATTGCCGCTGTGTTTTCCTTATTCGAAGGCAATTGCGTGCCCACTCCATAAGCAACATTAACAATCAGTAACAGGACAAAGATAATAATTTTCATTGAAAAATAAATTTTTTAAATTTTGATATTAACTTAATTTTGTTGTTAACGTTCTTATGCCTTGTTAAAATACGGCGCTTATTGTCAAATAGCCTCCAATTTTTGGAATGCCTAAAACGGGATATGAAATATGAAAATGATTAAGAATACGATAGTGTTAGCAGCATTAGCGCTATCTGCGCCAATTTCAGCTGAAACAGCTCCTGACGCTAATCCGGCTCCTGCTACAGTTGAAGAAATAGCCTCTGGAATATGCGCTGGTTGTCACAATGCGGATGGCAATAGTGTCATCCCGATGAATCCAATTTTGGCTGGGCAGCACGCTGAGTATATCACCAAGCAGTTGACCGATTTCAAAGCAACTGAAAGCGAGCCAGCCAAGCGTAACAGTCCGGTCATGTCCTCGATGGTAGCCGCCCTTTCAGCGGAAGACATGGAAAAGCTGGGTGCTTATTATGCCAAACAAAAAACCAATCCGAGCCAAGTAGCTGCTGTCGATGAAAAATTAATTAAGACTGGAAAAATACTTTACCATGGCGGCAATCTTGAAAATGGTGTTCCCGCGTGCGCAAGCTGTCACGGCCCTAAGGGGTCCGGTATTCCGCCTCGCTATCCTGCTCTTGCCGGTCAGCATGCTGACTACACACTGGCACAATTAAACCTGTTTAACACAGGCGATCGTGCTAATGATAATGGTGTCATGGAGAAAGTTATTGCCCGTATGAGCGGACAGGAAAAACGCGCAGTTTCTGCTTACATTGCTACCATGCGTTAGGCCAAGTTTCAGTAGTAAAATTTGTACAAGCAAAAAGGCGGCAAATGTCGCCTTTTTTGATTACACCATTCTCCTATCACCAATTCTTGAATATTTTTTCCGCCGCAGACAATGTTTGATTTAATTCATCATTGCCATGCATGGATGATACAAAACCAGCCTCAAATGCTGACGGCGCAAAATAAATGCCTTCATCCAGCATGGCATGAAAGAATCGATTAAAAGCTTCCTTGTCACACTGCATCACTTCAGCAAAGCTGGTGGGAATTTCCCTCCTAAAATACAAGCCGAACATCCCACCGACTGACTGTGCACAGAAATCAATTCCCTGTCTTTTTGCGATGGTAGTAATACCCTCGACTAATTGCTGCGTTCTGGTAGCTAAATTTTTATAAAAATCGGGTGCTTGTATCAGTTTTAGGGTAGTGAGTCCTGCTGCCACTGCCACCGGATTACCCGATAGTGTGCCTGCCTGATAAACCGGACCCAGCGGTGCCAGACACTGCATGATATCGCGGCGCCCACCAAACGCAGCCATCGGCATACCACCGCCAATCACTTTACCCAACGTCGTCAGATCAGGCTTAATTTGATAAAGCCCCTGCGCACATTCAAGACCTACCCGAAATCCTGTCATGACTTCATCAAATATCAGTACGCTGCCGTTCTGGGTACAAAACGTCCGCAGCTTGGCAAGGAAATCACCCTGAGGGGCCACCAGATTCATGTTGCCAGCAACCGGCTCAACAATCACGGCAGCAATTTCCTGCCCCCATTTGTTAAATGTGTCTTCAATACCGGATATATCATTGTAATCCAGCACCATCGTATGTCCGGCGGTTTCCGTCGGTACACCGGCAGAACTGGGATTACCAAAAGTCAGTGCACCCGAGCCCGCTTTAACCAGCAACGAATCATCGTGACCATGATAACAGCCTTCAAATTTAATGATCTTGCTTCTACCGGTAAAACCACGCGCCAGCCGGATTACGCTCATACCTGCTTCGGTGCCGGAACTGACCAATCTGACTTGCTCTATGGACGGAATCAACTGGCAGATCAATTTCGCAATCTCCAGTTCTGCTTCGGTCGGCGCACCAAAAGTTAGACCATTTTGTGCTGCCATCTGGACAGCTTGCACCACATCCGGATGAGCATGGCCAAGAATTAACGGACCCCATGAGCCAACATAATCGATATACGATTTACCGTCTGCATCCCAGAAATATGCACCTTTTCCACGTTGAAAGAAAACGGGTTCACCGCCCACCGATTTAAAGGCCCGAACAGGTGAATTAACTCCGCCCGGAATATATTGCTGAGACTGTTCAAATAATTGATGATTGCGTGAAGTCATTAGGTCACTCTTATGAATTAATTAATTTTTACGTTATATTACTTTCTGCAAATAATTGTGCATAGTGCGTTGCTGTGGTTTTTATATCCTCTGCATAAAACACATCATGACAGACAGCTATCGCTGCACATCCACTTTGAATAACAGTGCTGGCATTGGTTAATTGAATACCTCCGATACCGACGATGGGGACAGATACTTTCTGTTTAGCCTGGCTCATTAAATCTGCCGGAACGGAAACTGCATTAGGTTTAGTTGATGAAGGGAAAAAAGCGCCAAAAGCAACATAATCAGCGCCTTCTTTTTCTGCTCGGCATGCCAGATCCAGACTGTTATAACAAGATGCGCCAACAATTTTGGTTCGTCCTAATTGTTTTCTTGCATCAAGAACCGATAAGTCGTTATGCCCCACATGCAACCCATCCGCATCAATTTCAGCAGCCAAGCTAATGTGATCGTTAATGATCAATGGAATTTTGTATTCTCTACAAAGTTGCGACAATAATCTGGCCTGTTCTCGCAACAAAATTTGATTTGCTAATTTGTTGCGGTATTGTACAAGCTGTGCTCCGCCTTCCAATACCTGCCGCACTTTATCGAGCAAATCATCCGTATTCTCAAGATCCGGAGTAATTGCATAAAGTCCACTAATGCTCGGGTTTCTCAATGATGATTCCTTCCTCTCCTTCTACATCATCTTCGCTTTTAGCCCAGAATAATCTGTTCGGGATATACTGCCCCATGCCGGGGCGAAATCCAGCCTGCAAAGCATGCCAAGTGTAGTCTTGCGCTTCAATAACACTTTCATCTATCGATAATCCATTAGCAAGCGAAGCAGCGATCGCTGAGGCCAAAGTACAACCTGAACCATGATAGGTATGGTCAAGCCTTTCCCATTCATCGGTGCGCACGATACCGCTGGAAGCAAACAATGTATTCGTTACTTGCGCCGTATTCTCATGCGTACCCGTGATTAACACATATTCACATCCCATTCTCAGCAATCTTTGCGCACAAGTACTCAAATCTAATTTGGGCTGGTTATCGTTTTCTTGTTGCGCAAGATGCCTGGCCTCCAAACTGTTAGGTGTCAGTATCGTAACTTGTGGCAAGAGTAGTTCTCGCATCGCATCAATCATCTCTTCATTGGCCAGTTCATCACCTCGACCTGAAGTCAATACAGGATCCATGACTAAAGGAATTTGCGGATAGTCAGAAACAATTTCTGCTATGGCTGCGATGATTTCCACACTGCCTAATAAGCCGATCTTAAATGCATGAACTGGCATATCTTCTAGGACTACCCTCGCCTGATCGGCAACCCACTCAGGATCCAGCGGCATCACATCTTCCACACCGGTTGTGTCTTGGATGGTAAGGGCGGTTACAATGGATAAAGGATGGCAACCCAGACTTGCGATGGTAAGCATATCAGCCTGAATACCAGCCCCGCCGCTGGGGTCATTGGCTGCGAAAGAAAGTACGATTGGGGGTGGCTGTAACATGCATTAATACCGTAAAATATTATTTTAACCTAAAAGGAAGTTACTATCTATTATGCCTACTGAAGAGAATCGTAATTACAACCGTTATATGTGTTTAATTTGCGGCTATATCTATGATGAAGCCCTAGGATCACCCGAGGAAGGCATTGCACCGGGTACTCGTTGGGAAGATGTACCCATCAACTGGACTTGCCCTGAATGTGGTGCTCGTAAAGAAGACTTTGAAATGGTAAAAATATAATGCGCATCCTCCATACCATGCTTCGAGTAGGCAATCTTGAAAAATCTCTTGAGTTTTATACGCAAGTATTGGGTATGAAACTATTACGGCGTAAGGACTATCCAGACGGTAGGTTTACCTTGGCCTTTGTAGGCTATCAGGATGAAGCAGACGGCACAGTCCTCGAACTGACACATAACTGGGATACTGCATCCTATCACCTTGGAGAAGGCTACGGTCATATTGCCATTGAAGTAGATGATGCTTATCAGGCTTGTGAAAACATCAAGAAACTCGGTGGGAAAGTAACACGTGAAGCAGGTCCAATGAAACACGGTACAACAGTAATCGCATTTGTTGAAGACCCTGATGGATATAAAATTGAATTCATTCAGAAGAAAACAGCTTAACCCTATCAAAATTACCAATTGCGGTTTAACAACAGACTTTCCTCAAGATATCCCTGCAGCAAAAAGATCGTAGGTATCTTATTGATATCCGGTAAAGAAAAGTGCCATTCTTTAATAGATTTTGTGGCAATCATTTCACTGGAGAAAGTTAAGTGACTCGCTATACATAAATCTGTATGATCAGAACAAACTCTGATTAACTGCTCTAACAATTTCTGATTGCGATAGGGTGCTTCAATAAAAATTTGCGTTTGATTCTGGCTCGCCGATATCTTCTCTAGCGCTACTATCGTCGTGGTGCGTGCTTCATTCTCAATAGGCAGATAACCATGAAAGGCAAAACGCTGACCATTCAAGCCCGATGCCATTAGCGCCAGTAAAATGGATGAAGGACCGACCAGAGGCACCACCGTAATATTTTTTCTGTGCGCCACCCGGATTAGCTCAGCGCCTGGATCCGCTACTGCAGGACAGCCCGCTTCGGATAGCAATCCAACATCGCGCCCAGCCAATAGCGGATCCAATAATGGGAGCAGATCTTTTAGAGGGGTATGTTCATTCAAGGTCTGCATTTCTAGTTCTTGCAGTGCATACTTTGAATTAATCTGCTTTATGAATTGTCTTGCTGTCTTGGGATGTTCAACGATAAAACAGGAAATTTCAGCGATACACTGCTGAACTGCGGGCGGCAATACCCAGGCAATATCCTGTGAGCTGATCGGCGCTGGAATCAGATAGAGTTTCCCAGTCATTAAAGTACGAGAAACTTGAAGGCATCAAACATAGGGAAAACTAAAAGCCAGATATTCTAGTGCAACGTTCTGGGCACACTCAGAATAAACTCCGGTATTGCAACATCAAAATGAATACCATCTTCTGCGACCATTTGATAACTACCTTTCATCGATCCCACAGGGGTTGATATCACTGTTCCACTGGTATATTCGAAACTATCGCCGGGCTTAAGCAACGGCTGTTCACCTACCACACCCAATCCCCGCACCTCTTGAATAGTTCCGTCACCATTATTGATAATCCAATGCCTGCTAATTAATTGCGTTGCAACAGTACCTGTATTGGCAATGGTTATGGTGTAGGCAAACACATGCCGTTCAGCAAATTCATCGGATTGATCAGGCAGATATACCGTACGAATGCTGATATCAATTTCGTATTTTTTATCTTCAGTCATTTTTTTAATTTAGCATCCTTTTTGAGTACTGTATCAAGAAAAAGTAAAAAATTTATCTCTTAAACTAATTAACATACTCATAAATCTTTATCTCTTTTAGGCGCAATTTATCATTTGCGGTTAAAATAATAACTTTATTTAAAGAGAGACTTTCATGTACCGCATTGCGCCCAGCATTCTTTCCGCCAACTTTGCCAAACTCGGCGAGGAAATCACCGACGTCATCGATTCAGGAGCAGATATTATTCATTTTGATGTGATGGATAACCATTATGTTCCCAATCTCACTATCGGTCCTTTAGTATGCGAAGCTATTCGCCCTATCACTGATGCAATTATTGATGTGCATTTGATGGTTGAACCTGTTGATCGTATTATTCCAGATTTTGCCAAAGCAGGGGCTAACATCATTTCATTTCACCCTGAAGCATCCAATCACATCGATCGCACCATCGGGCTAATTAAAGAACAAGGCTGTAAGGCAGGTTTGGTATTTAACCCAGCCACACCGCTGTATTATCTGGATCATGTGCTCGACAAATTGGATTTAATTCTGATCATGTCCGTTAACCCTGGTTTTGGCGGCCAAAAATTTATTCCTGAAGCACTGAACAAACTGCGCGCGGTCAGACAACGTATCGACGACAGTGGCAAAGACATCATGCTGGAAATTGATGGCGGGGTAAAAGTCGACAACATTGCTGAAATCGCCCGTGCCGGAGCCGACACTTTTGTTGCCGGATCAGCCATTTACCAAGCCGGAAAAGATACTGACCCACATCGTTATGACGGCATATTGGCAGCATTCCGCGCCGAATTAGCAAAAGTATAATTTACCGATACTCGTAAGCTTATTGCTTCCTTATATTTAAATGAACCCTAGTCTTTCTCACAACGCAGATAATTCTGTAAAAAAAATTGAATATCCATTATCGGTCAAAGTGATCATGATCGATCTGGACGGCACGCTGCTCAATACTGCTGAGGATCTTGCACTCGCTGCAAATCTGATGTTGAAAGATTTGGATCTGCCGCAACAATCCGTTTCAACGATTCGCTCTTATATTGGCAAAGGCATACAAAAATTAGTCAAACGCACACTGACTGGCTGTCTCGATGGTGAACCGGATACTGACTTATTTGCCAAGGCACTGCCTATTTACGAGAAACATTACGCGCATAATTTGAGTGTACATACGCGCCCCTATCCAGGTGTTCTGGAAGGTATCAAAGCCATGCAGCAGGCAGGCTTCAAGCTAGCGTGCATCACTAACAAAGCTGAGGCGTTTACGATACCACTGCTGCGTTCGACGGGGTTATACGATCAATTTGAAATCGTATTATCGGGTGACAGTTTACCGAAGAAAAAGCCCGATCCCATGCCGTTGACGCATATCTGCAAGCAGTTTGGCGCACAACCGCATGAAGCGCTGCTCATCGGCGATTCTTTGAATGACGCCATTGCTGCAAGAGCTGCCGGTTGCCATGTATTCTGCGTTCCTTACGGTTATAACGAGGGACGCAACGTGTACGAGCTTGATTGCGATGCCGTTGTCGAATCCCTACTGGATGCTTCAAAGCTGATTAAGAGATTGCCTTAGAATTAAAATGACCGAGGCTGAATTTAACAAGCTCGCGCAACAAGGATACAACCGTATTCCAGTCGTGCTGGAAACGTTTGCCGATTTGGATACTCCTTTATCCATTTATCTGAAACTGGCTAATCAACCCTATTCCTATTTACTGGAATCGGTACAAGGAGGCGAACGCTTCGGTCGATTTTCGTTTATTGGCTTGCCCGCAACCACCCGCCTCGAGGCCCGCGACAATCAAGTCACCACCGTGGATGGCGGTAAATCCGAAACAATTACCGTTGATGATACCCTGGCATTTATCGAATCCTATCTGGCGCAATTTAAGGCAGCGCCTTGCCCACCGGGCTTTTCACGCTTTTGTGGCGGACTCGCAGGTTATTTTTCTTACGATACTGTACGTTATATCGAGCACAAACTGAAAGGTCATGCAAAGCCGGATACCCTGAACACGCCCGATATCATGCTGTTGCTGTCGGAAGAACTGGCAGTGGTAGATAATCTTTCCGGTAAGCTGTATCTGATAGTCTATGTCAATCCGAACAATAAAGATGCCTATCAATCCGGGCGTAATCGCCTCAAGGCCTTATTGGTAAAACTGCGTCAATCGATAGCCATTCCAACCGAGCAAGCCGTTATGTCCAGCACCGCGGTTTCTGAATTCCCTGAAGCAGACTTTAAAGCAGCTGTCGAGCAGGCAAAACGTTATATCTACGATGGCGATATCATGCAAGTGGTTTTATCCCAACGCATGAGCAAGCCTTTTAATGCATCCCCGCTGGCACTCTACCGCGCGCTGCGCAGCCTCAACCCGTCGCCTTATATGTTCTTTTATCATTTTGATGATTTTCATGTGGTAGGCGCTTCCCCGGAAATATTAGTACGTCTTGAAGGCGATAAGGTAACCGTCCGACCGATTGCTGGCACGCGCCCACGAGGCAAAAACTTTGAAGAAGATGTGGCCCTGGCAGCAGACCTGCTGGCCGACCCGAAGGAGTTGGCGGAACATGTGATGCTCATGGATCTGGGCCGTAATGATATTGGCCGTGTTGCACAGACCGGAACCGTGAAAGTGACGGAGAAAATGCAAATAGAAAATTATTCGCATGTCATGCACATCGTGTCCAATGTAGAAGGAAAACTAAAACCCGGACTGACTGCTATCAATGTCTTACGCGCCACTTTTCCGGCTGGCACAGTCAGTGGTGCCCCTAAAGTACGCGCTATGGAAATCATCGATGAACTGGAAAAATCCAAGCGTGGCGTTTATGCAGGCGCAGTCGGTTATCTCGGGTTCAATGGCGATATGGATTTGGCAATTGCCATTCGCACCGGGGTAATCAAAGATGGTCGTCTGCATGTGCAAGCGGGCGCAGGAATTGTTGCCGATTCGATCCCGCAAAATGAATGGATTGAAACACAGAACAAAGCCAAGGCATTGCTGCGCGCCGCAGAAATTGCTGAGAATGGATTGGATAGCAAAATCTGATCCATTCAGCAAAAAATCTGCTGATGATATTATTCTCTTACACGATACCCAAGCCGATCCGTGATCGAATCACGAACCGGCCTGGTTATTTTTAGCTTGCGATCAGGGTAGACTCAATTTCCGCAAAACTCTGCGCTACATTGGTCGGTGTAATGATCATTCCAAGCTGCTTCTCAATTTGAGTCCAGGAGAAAATACCGCAGATTTGGGGTAGCCCGATGGTATTTTCGTCGATCACCAACGCATGCAAGCGACCGCTTTCACGCAAACTGACCATAATATTACCGACTCTGGCATGCTCCACTTCTTCCAGCGGAATGGCTTCCAATTTCTCAAGCGGGGTCATGATATCCATCACCAGAATCTCACTATGCTTGATAGCTCTTTCCTGGATGAATCGCAGAGGCTTCTCGCCTAGAATATCGGTTGCTGTGATAATTCCAGCCAGTGAGTCGTCATCATTCATCACCAGTAAGGTGCGAACGCCGCGCTGCATCATGTAGGTGTTGGCAATTTCCATGCTGATACCTGGCGCGATGACGGCTGCATGAATTTTACGCAGGTCAGTCATGACTTCAAGCGCAGGGGAATCAAGCGTTGCTGGATTAGGCGATGGGGGTTGAGAAATCCGTACAGTACCACTCAAGTACTGTACAGCGAGAGATTTATATTCATTCATCATATTGCGCACTCCCTCGAGAGTTGATGGGGAACACCTGACTTCAAACTAGATAACCTACTTTGAAATAAAACTCTACGCCGAATATCAGGCAGAATCAATAGTCCTGATATCAATAGGGAAATGATCAGTTCCGGCTATAAACCCATTGCACCAGCGTGTCCATCGCGACACGGGATTGCCCGGCTTGATCATGATTGACAAAAAAGATTACGATGACACGCCTTCCCCTTTTGTCCAGCAGATAGCCCGCCAGGGCGCGCACATTATTCAAGGCGCCCGTTTTCAGATGGGCCAATCCTTTCACCGGTGTGTCAGTAAAACGATTCTTCAAGGTCCCATCCACGGCGGCAATCGGCAGCGATGACATAAACTCCGGCATCACCGCGCTGTTAAACGCAGCCAGTAACAACTGCCCCATATGCCGCGCGCTGATGCGCTCGATGCGTGACAATCCGGAACCATTTTCCACTACCAATTCTGGAAAATTCAAACGCTTGGTTGCCAGCCATTGCCGGATGGCTGCATCGGATTTGGCCAGTGTAGCTGGAGAATTATCGATGACTGCATCCCCCGTACCCAACGTCAAATAGAGCTGGCGCGCTGCAATATTATTGCTGAATTTATTGATACCGCGGATGATGTCTGTCAATGGTGGAGATTGATAGACCTTCAATGGGATCAAACCTTGCGGTGCCTGGCCCATCACAACATCGCCATGAATTAATCCGCCCTGCTGCGCCCATAAATGCTTGAATAAATCACGGGTATAGATTGTGCTGTCTTGCAGGCTCAGCATATACGATTGTTTTCCGCATTGACTGGAAAAACTCCCATTCAGAATAATTGTAAAATCATTTTTATTTTCTTTATCAGCAATCACATCAACCGTCAGCAAATTTAGCCAATTGCCGCATGTGCCGTGTGTGAGCTTTAAGTTATTCTGTACTCGCAAGGCCTCCGGCAACGGATCAATGACTGCGCGCACCGAGTTTTTTTCAGGATGTGGAAACAAATGGATGGTGGAAGTCCGATAATTAACCAACAAAGCTTCCGGAAGAATGTTATAGGTACGATAGGGCTGTCCGTCAAATTCAGCCGGATCACCGTTCGGAATATCATAATGCGTGTGATCCAGAACCAGGTTGCCTTTAATCTCATGCAGCCCTGTTTGACGCAAACGGTGAATCAATAACCAGAAATTTTCCAGATCGAGCTTGGGATCGCCATAGCCTTTAATGATAAGGTCGCCATGTAGCACACCCTCAACCATCCTGCCATTGGCATATAAGATGGTTGGCCAGGTATAAGCAGGTCCCAATAACTCCAGCCCGGCGTACGTCGTCAGTAATTTCATGACTGAAGCAGGGTTCAATGGCAAATCCGCATTAACGGCTATGAGGGGTTTGCTTGCGCCAATCTCATGAACATACACACCAATCGCTGCTTCCGGAACGGCGATCTGTTGTAGTTTTTGTTTAACGATGAGCGGTAATTCATGCGCAAATGCCGGTGCCAATAATCCACTTTGCAGGGTCAACAAGCAAAGATACAGATAAATCCGAGGCATTTTAACGCATCATCCTTCAGACAATTATTTCTTCATATTGCATATTGCAAATCCGTCATCCCATCCCATGCGGTATTGATCATCCTTGTCGTAGCGATTGAGATCTTTAAAGGCCCAGCTCGTTCTTTTGGCCGTTTCACAACCATCAATATAGCCTTGCTGCGTGCTCACCGGATAACCGGTCAGATTGTATTTAGGTTTTGCACTTTCAGGTAACGGACCTGACGGACGTTCGGGTTTTCTTGCTGGGAGCTGGTACTTTGGCTGGACCGCGCAAGCGGAAATAATTAATACCACAAAAATAATAAAAAACGATAAGCGATAGCGCATAAGTGATGCCTTTGAAATTATGAGAAATTACACTACAGAACCGATTTCAATAACTTACCCATTTCAGCTGGATTCCGGGTAACCTTAATGCCGCAGGATTCCATCACTTCCAGCTTCTCCTGCGCCGTTCCCTTGCCGCCGGAAATGATCGCGCCGGCATGCCCCATGCGTTTTCCCGGTGGTGCTGTCACGCCGGCGATAAATCCCACTACCGGTTTTCGCATATGATCTTTCACCCAGCGCGCACAATCCTCTTCATCCGTTCCACCAATCTCTCCCACCATCAGCACCGCATCCGTTTCATCGTCATCATTGAATAATTGCATGACATCGAGGTGTTTCAAACCATTTACCGGATCGCCGCCGATCCCGATGCAGGTGGACTGCCCCAACCCAAGCGCCATCAATTGCGCGACGGCTTCATAAGTCAATGTACCGGACCGGGAAACCACCCCGATGCGGCCTTTTTTATGGATGTACCCTGGCATGATGCCGATCTTGATTTCATCCGGGGTAATGATTCCCGGACAGTTCGGACCGATCAGGCGCGTCTTCTTGCCCTGCATCTTGTAGCGGGTACGCAGCATATCCCGCACCGGGATACCCTCGGTAATACAAATCACCAGATCCAGTTCAGCTTCCACAGCTTCATCAATGGCCGCTGCAGCGAAAGGCGGCGGCACATAAATCACGGAAACATTGGCGCCGGTTTGCTGTTTGGCTTCCTTGACCGTGGCATAAACCGGAATGCCTTCAAAATTCTCACCCGGTTTGCGTGGATTTACGCCGGCGATAAAACAGGCCTCGCCATTCGCGTAATCACGGCACATGCGGGTATGAAATTGCCCGGTTTTACCGGTAATGCCTTGGGTGATGACTCGACTGTTGCGGTTAATCAGAATGGACATGACAAGCGGACTCCTTTATGACTGAAATGAGGTTGGTCTGGCTTTAGCCGCATTAACCGCTTTCTGCGCCGCATCGGCCATATTGTCCGCCGAGATGATCGGCAAGCCGGAGTCAGCCAGAATCTTTTTTCCGAGATCGACATGAGTGCCTTCGAGCCGCACGATCAATGGCACGGCGAGTTGCACCTCGCGGGCGGCCATGACAATGCCCTCCGCTATCACATCGCATTTCATGATACCGCCGAAGATGTTAACCAGAATGGCCTGCAACTTGGGGTTACGCAACATCAACTTAAACGCTTCGGTTACTTTCTCTGCTGATGCACCCCCGCCGACATCAAGAAAATTAGCCGGATTTCCGCCATACAGCTTGATGATATCCATCGTGGCCATCGCCAGCCCGGCCCCATTCACCAGACATCCGATATTGCCATCCAGCGAAATATACGATAACTCATGCTTGGACGCTTCAATCTCGAGTGGATCTTCCTCATCCAGATCGCGCAAAGCGGCAATCTCAGGGTGACGGAACAAGGCATTGTCGTCAAAATTCATTTTGGCATCGAGCGCCATTACCTGCTGCTCGGCGGTTAACGTCAAAGGATTAATTTCCAGGAGCGACGCATCGGACTCATCAAAGGCCTGATATAAGCTCTGCAATAAGGTCACTGCTTGCGGTAAGCTTTGAATAGGAATACCGATTTTTTGTGCAACTTCTTCGGCCTGCTGCTGACTGAGACCTGCAATCGGATCAATATACACTTTATGAATCTTCTCCGGCGTTTCAGCCGCCACTTTTTCAATTTCCATGCCGCCTTCCGGACTCGCTATCAGGCATACGCGCTGCCGACTCCGGTCTACCACCATGCCGACATAGTATTCCTTCTCGATAGGCACCCCCTGCTCGATAAAAAGCCGGTGCACTACCTGTCCTTGCGGACCCGTTTGATGGGTAATCAAGCGCATATTCAGGATTTCACCTGCGCGCTGTCGCACCTCATCCAACGACTTAACCACTTTCACCCCACCGCCTTTACCTCGCCCGCCAGCATAAATCTGCGCCTTGACAACCCACACCTCGCCGCCCAATTGCCGCGCAGCGCTTACCGCCTCGTCAACACTGAAACAGGCAATGCCTTTCGGTGTGACAACGCCGTATTTTTGCAAAATCTCTTTCGCCTGATATTCGTGAATTTTCATAGGCACATCCCCATTCTCAGTTCTAAATAATTCAGTTTCACATTAATCTGAAGCGGAAGCTTGACTACCTTATCGGAGGTTTAATCACCGCTATTTAATCCAAACCGTTTTGATATTGACAAACTCTCGGATGCCATGATAGGACAACTCTCTGCCATACCCTGAATCTTTAACACCGCCAAATGGCAAACGCGGATCGCTTTTGACGATGCCATTAACAAAAACACTGCCCGCATGAATTTGCCGTGCCAGCGCTTCACCCTGCACTGTATCGCACGTCCATATACTGCCTCCCAGACCAAAAGGCGTAAGGTTAGCTAATCTGATGGCTTCTTCGGTATCTTTTACCCTCACCAGCGCAGCAACAGGACCAAACAATTCTTCGTCAAAGGCTGGCATACCCGGACGAACCTGATCCAGAATCGTAGGCGCATAATAGGCACCTTGCGTTCCCAGAAAGGAGCCTCCGCTCACCAGTTTTGCGCCTGATGTCAGGCTTCGCTCAACTTGCGCATGCAATTGCGTGCGCAAATCTGCACGTGCCAGTGGTGCGATACCGGTAGCGTCACTTTTCGGATCACCGCTGCGCAATTGATCGACTAAGGTTTTAAAGTGCTCCACAAAGGAATCCGCGATAGAATCCACGAGAATGAAACGCTTGGCGGCAATGCAGCTTTGTCCCATATTTTGAAAACGAGCCAATAACGCTTGCCTGGCTGTTAATTCAATGTCGGCATCGTCAAGCACAATAAAAGGGTCCGATCCACCAAGCTCGAGTACGCATTTTTTCAAATGCTGACCAGCAATGGCAGCTACCCGGCGCCCTGCAGTACTGCTGCCAGTCAGGGTAACAGCGGCAATCCGCTTGTCAGCAACCACCGCTTCAGCCTGCTCAGCACTGATCATCAAGGTACGAAAGGTATGCGCTGGAAATCCGGCTTGCTGAAATGCATCTTCCAGTGCAAGGGCGCAACGCGGAACATTCGATGCATGTTTTAACACAACGGTATTACCTGCCATCATCGCTGGGGCAGCCGCGCGAATGAATTGCCAGAATGGAAAATTCCACGGCATGATGCACAGTACGGTACCTAAAGGCTGATAAATAACCAGGCTGCGACTGGCGTCCGAGGCGATCACCTCGTCCCTGAGATACAATTGCGCATGGTCTGCATAATGATCACAGCCGATTGCACACTTTTCTAATTCCGCCCTGGCCTCTTTTAATAATTTTCCCATCTCCTCCGTGATCAGATTGGCATAATTCTCACTGTTCTGGCGGAATACCTGCGCAAGGTTTCGCATCATCTGTGATCTCTGCTCAAAACTGAGCGCAGCCCAATCGGCTTGCGCAGACTCAACCTGACTCAACACCGTATTGATTTCATCAGTTTGCCAGGTAGCAAAGGATTGCAGGGTTTGACCGGTCGCTGGATTGATCGATAGCATCGACATAGGAAGGATCCTCAGAAATTTAATATAAGAATTTTTAACGTTGCAAATTTCAGCAGAATATACCAACTCTACCAACGCTATTTAACGCAAGGGGTTATTTCTTCTGCTTGCCTGAATGAACTTCAGTTTCTTCAATGATCTGCGCATCTTCGATGATTACGGTTCGATCGGATTCAGTTTGCCGTTTAAAATCGTCTAAATCATCCGGTTGACGCCCCGGACTTTCAAGATGCCTGCGCAGCCACCAGAATCGGATACCAATCACCACCACAGCAACTGCAAGTAAAGCCAGAAAAGCGGCAAAAAAGAAAACACCGATAAGCACCAGGACAACCACAACCGGAATGAGCATCGCATAGATGAGCCAGCGGTGCATGGTAGAAACTGGCACGCGCTGATATTCTCCTGATTCTTTCTCGTGATATTCAGAAATCTTGTTGATAATAATCTTCCTTTCTTCATCGTTCATTGCATCAACTCCTCTATTTCGGCTACCCCTTTGGGTGCTGCCGCCGTTAAAAGTTCATGACCCGTTTGGGTAACAATGACATCATCTTCAATTCGAATTCCGATATTCCATAAATAGTCTGGAACCTTATCCGCCGGTCGGATATAACAGCCCGGCTCAACGGTCAGGACCATGCCGGGTTGCAATAAGCGCCAATCGCCTTTTTGCTTATACTCACCGACATCATGCACATCCATTCCCAGCCAATGCCCGGTTCGATGCATATAAAAACGTTTGTAATCTTCTGACTCCAGCACTGCATCCACGCTGCCCTGGCATAATCCCAGATCAATGAAACCTTGTGCCAGCACACGCAATGCAGCCTGATGCGGATCATTCCAGTTATTTTCTGGTTTCACTTGCGAAATGGCCGCTGCCTGCGCAGCTAATACCAATTGGTAAACATCCCTCTGCACGGCAGTAAATTTGCCGTTCACCGGAAATGTCCGGGTGATATCCGAAGCATACCCATCCAGTTCGCATCCGGCATCAATCAATAGCAAATCACCCGCTTTCAGCTCGGCATTGTTCTCAACATAATGTAACACGCAGGCATTGGCACCGCCTGCCACAATGGATGTATAGGCGGGTGCCTGTGAACCATGCCGGTAGAAGGTATAGAGTAATTCAGCTTCGACCTCGTACTCTCGCATTCCCGGACGAGTCGTCTGCATTGCACGTTGGTGCGCTTGCGCTGAAATATCTGCCGCGCGCTGCATAATTTGCAGCTCATCGGTACTCTTGATCAGGCGCATTTCATCCAGCAGTACACGGCAATCATGAATTTTCCCTGGTGCAGTCACACCTGTACGGACCTGTTCACGCACCCGGTTTAACCAGCCGATAATGCGTTGATCCCAGGCAGGGTCCAGTCCTAATGCCACATGAACGGCAGGCTGATCAGCCATTAGCTGAGGAAGTAATTCATCCAGTTGGGTAATGGGATAAGCCGCGTCAAAGCCAAACGCCTCCTTGGCCGCTTCCGGGCCATAACGGTAGCCATCCCAGATTTCGCGCTCCTGATTTTTCTCACGGCTAAATAAAATATGCTTTACCGGTGTTGTATCTGTCTCTGCAATAATTACCAGCACCGCTTCGGGCTCGCGAAACCCGCTCAGGTAATAAAAATAACTGTCAAACCGGTAAGGATAGTGCGCATCACGGTTACGCAACCGCTCCGGCGCCGTCGGGATAATAGCGATTCCGGATTGCATCTTAGCTGCCAGAAGTTGTCTGCGCGTGATAAAAGGTTGAATTTGTGTCATAAATGCATGCTTGAGTTTCTAAACGGATCGAGCTGTTGATCATGCGGGCTGACGTTTGAATTGCTGATCCAGTAATTCTAGCCGCTCTGGCGTTCCCACATCGATCCATGGTCCGGAAAAAAATTCACCACTTACTTTTTTCTCTTGCATTACTTGCCGCAGCAGCGGTGCCAGTTTAACCGGAAGCCCTGGTTTCACCGTCTCAAAAAGCTGTGGCCGATAAATACCGATACCGCTAAAAGTCAGTTTATGGTTTCCTGTCAATGTCACCTGATCCCCATGCAAGGCAAAATCACCTTCCCTATGGTGCGGCGGATTACTGACCAGCACAAGATGCGCAACTCGCCGGTCGCTTTCCGATCGCATCGCATCCAATGCCGGCAGCAGCAGCGCATAATCCATTGCACAATAAATATCCGCATTAACGACCAGAAAAGGCAAATCACCGGCTTGATCCGTCAACAATGGCAGAGCATTGGCGATTCCGCCAGCCGTTTCCAGAACAACTTTTTCTGGTGAGTACCGAATGTTAACACCATATCGCCCTCCATTACCCAAGGCATTTTCGATCATTTCGCCCAGATAGGCATGATTAATGACGATATCGGAAAACCCCGCACGCGCCAGATTTCTCAACTGATATTCAATCAGTGCATGTCCGCCCACTTTCAACAAAGGCTTGGGCACAGCATCCGTAAGCGGCCGCATGCGTTCTCCACGCCCGGCCGCCAGAATCATGGCCTTATAAGGAATGCTAGAAGGTATAGCCAATTTTCGGGCCTGGTTCGGTGTGATCTAACTCATCCAGCAAATTGAGCAATGGATACAATTCCCGGTAACGTTCGCAAGCCTTGCGCAAATAGGTCATCACCAAAGGCATGTCGTTCAGATAAGCCGCTTTACCGTCACGGTAGTTCAATCGGGCAAAAATGCCCAGCACTTTGAGGTGGCGTTGCACGCCCATCCATTCAAAATCCCGGTAAAATTCGGCAAAATCGGCCGATACCGGCAGCCCCGCCCGGCGGGCTTTTTCCCAATAACGAATCGTCCAATCCAGAATCTGCCCTTCATCCCAATAGATATAAGCATCCTTGAATAAGGACACCAGGTCATAAGTAATCGGACCATACACGGCGTCCTGAAAATCGAGAATACCGGGATTGGGGGATGCCACCATCAGATTGCGCGAATGATAATCGCGATGCACTAACACCTTCGGCTGCGCGAGATTGTTTTGTAGAATCTGGGTAAAAACAGTCCGTAGCATTACTTGCTGCTTCTCTGACAAAGTTATCTGCAAATGTTTTGCGATATACCAGTCAGAAAACAAGTTGAGTTCTCTGAGCAATAACGCTTCATCATAATCCGGCAAATCCTTTACCTGATGCGACAACTGAATCTTGACGAGCGCATCAGTTGCGTCATCATAGAGATGATGAGCTATATCCGGCTGGCTATTGAGCGCCTGCAAGAAAGTGGTATTGCCCAGATCAGACAGCAACAAGAAACCTTCCTGCAGATTTTGCGCCAATATTTCCGGCACATGCACACCGGCTGCAGCAAGAATCTTCGCCAGTTGCAGAAATGGGGTGCAGTCTTCATGTTGCGGCGGTGCATCCATCACCACCAGCGTCTGATCATCAAAGGAAACGCGAAAATATCGCCGAAAACTGGCATCCGCCGATGCCGGTTGCACAGTAAATGACCGTGCCGGGAATTGCTTTTTAATCCAGCTGTCAAGTAATTGTATGCGTTCCATGCCTATATTCAGAAATTAACCCCTAATTATCGCTATAGGAAGTATTATAAAAGTATTCACCTATTCATCAATTGAGGGTAGCATGACACAATCCTCAGTCTTAGAACCGGAACACTGCGCCATAACCGTGGATAATTTGATGCAATAGAGAAAATTATATTATGAAATTTTACCATGTAGCGGTCATAACGACTGATCAAGCAGTGAATCCCATCAACCAGGAGAACAACGATGCTTAACAAAAATATAATCGATGAAATCAACACTAAAGTCAGCGAGATACTACAACACAGTCCAGCCAAAGACATTGAGAAGAATATGAAGATCTTGTTATCAGGCGCTTTTAACCGGCTTGATTTAGTCACGCGTGATGAATTTGATGTGCAGCAGGAAGTACTGCAGCGCACGCGTGAAAAATTGCTGCTTTTAGAGGCCAGAGTTTCTGAATTGGAAGCACAGTTGAGTCAAATCATGCGGCAATCCGCTGAGCGAAGCGAAGAGCCCGGCAGAGAGGGTGACCTCAATCAATGTTAATGCTACAGCTGACATCCTTGAATTAATACCTGCCCCTACCTCGCCTTTACAGGATATCCTTCGTACGTAAATGTCACTCGCTGTCCTGTATAGTCGCGCAGTTTCAGGCATCCAAGCACCGTTGGTGACGGTGGAAACACATATCGCCAACGGTTTGCCCAGCTTTACCATTGTAGGCCTTGCTGACACTGAAGTCAGAGAGAGCAAAGACCGCGTCAGAGCAGCACTGCAAAATGCGCAATTCAAGATTCCTGCGCAGCGCATCACCATCAATCTGGCCCCTGCTGACCTGCCCAAGGAAAGCGGGCGTTTTGATTTACCGATTGCATTGGGTATTCTGGCGGCAACCGGACAAATTCCTAAAGACAAGCTGGATCAATATGAATGGGCAGGCGAACTGGCTTTGACTGGCGAATTGCGCCCGATACACGGCGCGCTGGCGATGACTTACAGCGCATCCCAGTCAGGCCGCAGCTTCGTGTTGCCGCAACAAAATGCCGCCGAAGCGGCGCTGGTAAAAAAAGCCACGATATATGCAGCCAAATCACTGCTGCAAATATGCGCCCACCTGAGCGGCAAAGAACCTTTACCCATCTACCAGCATACCGTCGATAATGACAATCGGGCGAGTAATTCAACTGATCTTGATGAAGTCAAAGGCCAGGCGCAGGCAAAACGCGCCTTGGAAATTGCCGCCGCCGGCGGTCACAGCCTGTTGATGATCGGCCCGCCCGGTACCGGCAAATCCATGCTGGCAGCACGCTTTCCTGGTATCCTGCCGCCGATGACCGAAACGGAAGCGCTGGAATCTGCGGCCATTCAATCACTCAGTTGCGGCAGCTTCAATATCGAAAACTGGAAACGCCGCCCTTTCCGCTCGCCTCACCATACCGCTTCCGGCGTAGCCCTGGTGGGCGGCGGCAGCCATCCTCGCCCCGGTGAAATTTCACTGGC
>CBFGXU010000022.1:0-22972 GCA_965652935.1 uncultured Nitrosomonas sp. | reverse complement strand
TGAGAATGCTCAGTCCGGATCAGGAAATTTACGGGATTCGGCAAAGCTGGTCTATGCGGCGAGAGAAAGCCGGAATTACACGACTGATTAGAATGAGTTGCTATGTGTTCCATAAGCAGATTACCTGTCTGCTGGCTTATCTGGATCACTACCTACGGGAACACGAGTATTAGGGCCCACATCACTCGGATTTTCCTCATACTCAGATAAATTTTCTGGATTCTTATTTACTTCACCAGTTGGAACCTTTTCTGCAGCATCGCGTTTATCAGGATTATCGCGTTTTTCTGCCGTCCTCTCATACAATTCTTGTAAAGGTGTTTTTTGCTTTGGCATGATAACTCTAATACATGATGAATAGGGATAAACCGCCATAAAGGCGGTCCATGGATGAAATCAAGTTGATCAATTTCTTGAAGATGATCCGCCTGATGTACCGGTGCCGGCTGAGCCTGATCCTGAATCTGAGGATCCAGGGCCTGCGCCCGTCGAGCCTGAACCAGCAGAACCAGATCCTTGATGACTAGAGTCCGATCCAGAACTGGTGCTACCTTGTCGATGTCCTTCAGGGTGAGTTCCACTTTTATCAGAAGACTTTAAATCTTTCTTTTGTTCGGATTGAGATGGATAAGGCTTAGGGGCATTATCCCTATCATCCACTTTATTCTGTGTTTGAGTGTAGTCCTTGTCAGCAGCTATGGCTGCCACGCTGATAAGCAAAAATGCGCTAAGAATAGAGGAAAGGAGAAATTTCATCTTGATACCTTTTATATAGTTGAAGGAAACCATATGATGAAGATGATGATATCAACAGTCTGTACGGCAAAGTACACAGTGAAATTGCTTTGTTAATTTTCCAGCAACAATACACTATCTGGAACGGGTGATGTAGTTTGTTAAACCACATCAATCCCTCTGTTGTGCAAGAGCGTCAGTGATGTCATTGATGGTCTGCGTGTCGTCGATGAATTGCTGCCATTCCCTTTGCAAGGGCTCGATACTAACAGATTCAACGCCTTTTTCAGTGAGCGTTTGAATAGGATAAAGCAAAATATAAAATTGAATGCAGCCTAATACACAGCCTTTAGCGTCTGATGCGATGTCAGCTCAACCCGGCAATTGAATCTTTGGCTATATTCGTCTAAGGTGCGCTGCAACCAGCGCGCATCCTCTTCCGCAGTGTGATTTAACCTGAAGCGTTTAATCTGCATCGGCACCATTTCCAATCCGTCCAATTTGCCGGTAGTCGGTTCAATATGTGCAAAATACATTAAGGTCAAGTCACCACGATAATGCTCGTAGCCGCCAATACCTTCATAATCATTCAAAAAGTCACCGCATCCATACAGGATGAGTTTTCCCTTATAAATTTCCAGACCAATCGGGTGATGGGAGGAATGACCATGTAGCATATCAACTTCCGCAGCATCGATGAGCATGTGGGCAAAATTGATATGTTCTTGGGAAATCTCATATCCCCAATTTCCACCCCAGTGTATGGAGAGCACCACCACATCACCGGAGCGTTTGATTCGGTGCACGATTGCTGCGATTTGGTCAACGATCCTGCGAGAGAGATCAGGTAAGAAATACACCCCGGCTTTCCTGCTCTGCGCAGCCCAATCACTTGGAATTCCGCTGGATTCTGTACCACAGGATAGCACAATGACTCTGCCTTTGGATGGCACATCCAGAATAGCTGGGGATTGCGCCTCTTGCAGGTCCGAACCTGCACCCGTTGCTTTGATATGAGCATCTCGCAGGGTACCCAGTGTTTCCATTAGACCTGCATATCCCCAATCCAGAATGTGATTATTCGCCAAGACACAACAATCTATTTTTGCAGCGATAAGACATTCGGCATTTTTGGGATGCATCCGGTAGTGAATGCCTTTGTTGGTCCAAAAATCACTGCTTGTGGTAATACTCGTCTCCAAATTGATCACGCGCACGTCGGGTCCCGCTTTTTCCAGCTCCACAAGCGCATCACCCCAGACGTAGTCGAAGCCGACCGGCTTGGGAATCGCACCATTCATATCCTCTCCCAATTCAACATAACGTCTTGCGTCCCTTACATAGGGCTCATGCAACTGTGGGTCGCTGGGACAGGGTAATAATTGATCTATTCCCCTTCCAAGCATCATATCACCACACAAAAATAGCGTGATGGGTGTTAACGATGTTGCTTTTTCAGAATCGGTTTTCGGAATCGTCAGGCTTTTGTTCAATCCTGTCATTGCTGCGGCACCGCTCTTGGTCGCCGGTTATTATCAATCGCCACATACGTCAATACGGCTTCGGTCACTTTGATGCAGATCTCCTCACCGCCCTCACGCATGCCGCGCTGAGCATATACCGACACATCAACGATAATCGAAGTGCGTCCTACCTTGATGATATCGGCATAAAAGCTGACGAGATCGCCGATAAATACGGGCTGCTTGAATACAAAAGAATTAACAGCCACCGTTGCAACCCGGCCACGTGCGCGCCGGATAGCCGGAATGCTGCCTGCCAAATCGACCTGCGACATGATCCAACCGCCGAAAATATCGCCCGCATAGTTGGTATCTGATGGCATCGGCACCATACGCAGTATTGGCTGCCCTTCGGGCAAGGAGGCATAAAGCGACTGATCATTCGGTATGTTAAGCATTCTGGGCCCTATCAAACTCGCCTTTGAAATCGATAAAATGCCAGCATTCCCATCAAGTTCGGCAGAAATTTAACCAGCCGGTCGTTATTCATTACCCGGCGCTCAAGGATACTGGCGTTACATTGCTGACACAGCGCTTCAAAATCACCCAGCGTGCATAAATGAATATTGGGTGTGTCGTACCAGTGATACGGCAGTGTTTCTGAGACAGGCATACGTCCAGAAATCACCTGCACGCGGTTTTTCCAATAGCCGAAATTGGGAAATGAGACTATGCCTTCTTTGCCGACCCGCAGCATTTCTTTGATAATGCCTTCCGTGTGCCGCATGGCCTGCAGGGTCTGGGACAGAATCACATAATCGAAGGAATCCGACTCAAAGCTGGATAGTCCTGTTTCCAGATCATTCTGAATCACATTGATGCCATTGCGAAAGCATTTGAGCAAATTGTCGTCGTCGATTTCCACGCCGTAGCCAAAGACATTGCGCGTGTCGCGCAAATAGCGCAGCAATGAACCGTCGCCGCAGCCCAAGTCCAGTATTTTTGCACCGGGCTCGATCCATTCGGCAATAGCGGCAAAATCTGGACGTAGTGCAATGGTTGATGGCACTGTTGTGTCGTTCATGGTTAATTAATCGATTTGATCCTCAGGTAGAAATAGTATCCATGTAGGCCCGCACCAGTTGGTGGTATTGCGGCGTTACCATCAGAAACGAGTCATGGCCGTGACTAGTGGTAATTTCTGCATAGCTCACGTTAATTTTATTATCCAGCAATGCCTTGACAATTTCCCGCGAACGTTCCGGCGAGAAGCGCCAATCGGACGTAAACGATAAAATCATGAAATTTGCCTTGGCAACCCGGAAAGCTGCACTTAAATCGCCATCATACGCATCGGCCGGATTAAAATAATCCAGCGCTTTGGTCATCAGCAAGTAGCTGTTGGCATCGAACAGATCCGCAAATTTATCGCCTTGATAGCGCAGATAGGATTCAATTTCAAACTCAACATCGAAACCAAAAGAAAGTCCACCGTTACGTAAATTACGTCCGAATTTCGTTGCCATTGAGTCGTCGGAAAGATAAGTGATATGTCCCAGCATGCGCGCCAACCGCAAACCGCGCCTTGGCAGGGTGTTATACGCGTAATAATTGCCGCCATAAAATTCCTGGTCAGTCATGATCGCCTGACGAGCGACGTCATTAAAAGCAATATTTTGCGCGGTTAACTTGGCAGCCGCTGCGATTACCAGCGCATGGCGCACTTTCTCGGGATAATCCAGTGTCCACTGTATGGCCTGCATTCCACCCAGACTACCACCGACGACCGCCGCAAACTGCTCAATCCCCAGATGCTCAGCTAACCGCGCCTGAGTTTCCACCCAATCTTCTACCGTTACCACAGGAAAGGTCGCACCATAGGGCTTTCCGGTTTTAATATCAACACTTGCAGGTCCGGTAGAACCATGACATCCGCCCAGGTTATTCATGCCAATGACAAAGAAACGATTGGTATCAATGGGTTTTCCAGGCCCCACCATGTTATCCCACCAACCAAGGCTTTTTTCGGTCTCCGTATACACACCAGCCACGTGATGATTGCCTGAGAGCGCATGACAAATCAACACGGCGTTTGATCGTGCCGCATTCAATTGCCCGTATGTTTCATATACTAAATGGTAGCTATCGAGCACCAGCCCGCTTTTCAACTGCAATGGGGTGCTGATCTGCACATACTGAGGTGTTACCACACCTACTGATTTTGAGTCTTGCATTTATAAAGGGGATTCCGCAGAAAAAAACCGAATATATGGTTGATAATTATATCGCCAAAAAAACTGGCATACACTAAGGAAAACTCTGATTAAACTTATTAATTGGCTCAAAACCTATGTAGTTCCTTATTCGCGCTTTTCTAGTCGTTCAGCTTTGCCACCAATGCAGCTATTTTTTCCGGATGATCCGCTTTGAGGATCTTGTTTACCAGCGGAATAATGCCAGGCAGGTGGCTTTTTAGAATCTGGTTTTTCACGGTTAATAGCTGGGCCGGGTACATGGAGAATTGCTTCAAGCCGAGACCCAGCAACAACCGCGTAAACTGCTTATCACCTGCCATCTCGCCACAAAGCGATACGGGTATCTTGGCGCGATTGGCACTGTGAATGATATGCGAAATCAGCCATATGATAGCGGGATGAAATGAGTCATACAGGTGCGCCACCGTATCATCAATCCGGTCCACGGCCAGGGTATACTGGATCAAATCATTGGTGCCGATAGACAAAAAGTCCAGTTTTCGCATAAAAATATCCAGACTCAAGGCGGCCGCCGGAATCTCAATCATACCTCCGACCTTAATATGCTCGTCAAAATCTATTTTCTCATTCCGCAAGGTCTGCTTTGCATACTCAATCATATGCAACGTTTGATCAATTTCCGCCACATGGGAAAGCATGGGAATCAAGATACGGACATCACCGTACTTAGAGGCGCGCAAAATAGCGCGGAGCTGAACATGAAACATTTTCGGTTCTACCAGGCTCAAACGAATCGCACGTAGACCCAGCGCCGGATTAACCGCCACTTGTATTGTGCCTTTAAGATTCTTATCCGCACCCAGATCAAAAGTACGAATGGTAACCGGCTGTTTGTGCATCTTCACTGCAACCGCGCGATACGCTTCAAACTGTTCATCTTCACTGGGTGTATCATCTCGATTCAAAAACAAAAATTCACTGCGAAACAAGCCTATGCCAGTGGCGCCACTTTCTTTGACTTGCACAATATCTTCCGGCAATTCGATATTGGCGTATAAATCGATGAACGTTCCATCCAGAGTCATTGCAGCAAGGCTTTTAATCCGCTGTAATTTTCTTTTCTCCAGTTCCAACTGGCCTTGCCGCAAGCGATACTCATCCAGAACATATTTATCCGGATTGACGATAATGATCCCATGCGTACCATCTACAATCAGAGAATCATTTTCCAGAATTAACTGGTGCGCGTGATGCAATGCTACGACCGAGGGAATATTCAGACTGCGCGCGACAATCGCAGTATGGGAAGTCTGACTGCCAAGGTCGGTGAGGAAAGCGGTAAACTGATGCTGCTTGTACTGCATCACATCTGCGGGACTCAAATCATGTGCAACCAGAATGCTGTCACCGGTGAGCCTCGATGCGATCGGCAAATAACCAGGATGCCCCAGCATCGCTTTGAGCACCCGTTCCACAACTTGCACCACATCGGCTTTGCGTTCACGTAAATACGCATCCTCGATTTCTTCAAACTGCGCCAATAACACTTGCATTTGCTGAATCAACGCCCATTCTGCATTACAATGAGTTTGCGCAATCATGCTCCGGGTCGCTTCGGAAAGCGTCGGATCATCCAGGATCATCATGTGCAAATCCAGGAATGCACTAAACTCAGCGCGTGCACGACCATCAACCACCGATTTTTGCAATGTCTCGAATTCTTCACGGACAACCGCAAAGGCACTATCCAGACGCGCAATTTCCTTATCCACCTGATTCTTGGGAACCAGATAGTGCATCACCTCCAAAGCAGCAGGAGCAGCCAGATGGGCATGTCCTATCGCAATGCCTTCAGATACGCCAATACCTTGCAGAATAAAGCTCATTCACCTTCACCAAAATAATTTTCAACCAATGCCACCAAGGCTGTCATCGCCTCAACCTCGTCATCGCCAATCGTTTCAAGCTGGACACGCGAGCCTTTACTGGCCGCCAATGTCATCACCCCCATGATACTTTTCGCATTGACGCGACGATTGTTTCGCGTCGCCCAGACTTCACATTTGAATTGACTGGCCAGTTTTGTGAGTTTTGCAGATGCGCGCGCATGCAACCCCAGTTTGTTGACAATTTCCACTTCTCTAATTTGCATGACAAGATTCCGCATTAATCATTAATATGTACTATCCCACCCTGGCCGCCCCTTATTCCTTTCTCGAGGACCACAGGCAACGGCTCATTACGATAAGTCAATGCACGCACCAGCATCGGTAGATTAACACCTGCAACACACTCCACTTTACCGGGTTGCACCAATCGGCTGGCAATGTTGCAAGGCGTTGCACCCTGAATGTCACTTAATATCAGCACACCATCACCACTATCCAATTGCTTGATCAATGCACGTGCTCGGGATAGCACAGTATCAGGATCATCCTGTGGAAAAACGCTCAAATACATCAATTGCGGTGGTTTCATCCCAACCACATGGCTTGCACAACGAATCAAATGATCCCCTAAATCCTCATGTGTGAGCACTAAAATTCCAATCATCTCGCTTTTGCCCTGTTTCTGCTTTCGATCAATTAATTCAAGAATTTTAGCATTGACGTTGCTTAGATATGTTTGAGTTGTTATGAATTGATAAAAAAAGACTGCTCGGCTTTTATTCAGTGAATAATCATTCAATAAATTCTATTCAATTTTTGAATTAATAATCTGCAAATCAGTCTTAAAAAGAAAAACTGTTGGTGAATATCCACCTGCAAATGGCTTAAAATACATTTTTTCGACCGGTAGTTAGCAGATGAAAAAGAGTGATCGAATCATCGCGTTGCGTAGAGCAGCTGAAGCTATGGCGCGCGGTGATTACACATCCAGCATTCCTATTGGTGACGATGATATTGGCCATCTTGGCAGATCCCTCAGAAAATTATCATCCTATCTGCAAAAACAGTTTGATAAAAACCAATCTCTCTACAGGATCATGGTCGAGTGTAACCTCAATCTGCGCCTGATTGATGTACTGAATCATATTTATGAATCTTTTCAGGATCATTTACCTTATGATCGGATTAGCCTGGCCTTAATTGAAAATGATAAAAACAAGCTTAAATTGCATTGGGCACGCGCCAATTATAATAATCTTGAATTAAATACAGGCTACTCTTTCCCGATCACGGATAGTAGTAATTTACAGAAGCTCATTGAAAGCCAGGAAATACTGATTATCGATGATTTAAGCGCGTATCTGGAAAAGCATTCGGAGTCCAATCTTATCCAGGCAGCTTCTAAAGAAGGAATTCATTCCTGTCTGATCTGTCCTTTAATCGCCACCGGAAAGCCGATCGGATTTATTTCATTTTCTTGCCGCAAGAAAAATATTTACAAAAAATCCCATCGGGATTTATCTCTGCAAATTGCCAGCCATCTGGCTTTGATCATTGAGAGAACTAAATTATATCGTGGGATAAAACTAAACAAGCAGCTCATCGCGCAAAAGAAATCGTTGGAACAACGCGTCACCCATGATGCGCTAACCGGCCTATTCAACCGGCCAGCCATATTCAATATCCTGCGCAAACAAATTCTGCACGCCAAACGGAGCGGGCTTGGAATCGCGCTCATCATGATCGATATTGATCGCTTTAAATCGATTAACGATACATGCGGTCATTTGATCGGCGATGCGGTATTATGCGAAGTTGCCGAGCGGTTGACCAGATCGGCTCGTTCTCATGAGTACATCGGGCGTTATGGCGGCGAAGAGTTTCTGGCCATTGTCTCACCCTATGATCAAGAAGGCGCTCTGAAAGTCGCCGAACGATTCCGCAATGCCGTAGCCTGCCAAGCAGTCAGCACCAATCAGATGTTTATTCCTGTGACTATCAGCTTAGGTGTAGCCATCAGCACGAAACAAGAGACACTGGATGAAAACCTGCTATTAAAAAAAGCAGATGAGGCACTTTATCTAGCTAAACATAAAGGTAGAAATCGAGTTGAGTTGGCCAGCTTAAATGATAAAAAAGATGCCGTAGATGCATGACCATATTTTTTTACTCAACTTTATTCAGATAGCTATCCTCCGGGCTAAATCCTTACTGACCTCAATGTATCATCGCTGGCCCGATAGGGTAATTACTGAATCTTAACAACAAGCATCACACTCTCTGTTTGAAAGTCAAACAGCAACCAGTAAACACAAATACTGGTATTTTTTATGAATAGCCACAAATAGTTACCCAGGAATATATTGGCTGTGGCTTATTCTCTATCCATTCCTGCATTGAAGCTATAGAGCAAGACCATTCACTCACTACTGAAATCCCGGTTATGAAGCGTATAATTAGCCGGCGCATTTTTAAGAAAACAATTACTCAATAACCATCAGAATCAAAACAAAACTTCTCACAAGATCTAACATGACCCAGGAAAATCAATTGACCTCGCCCCAGGATGAAAACAAGATTATTGCTGAACGTCGCGCCAAATTGGCTGAATTACGGCGGGCAGGCAATGCTTTCCCAAATTCTTTCCGGCGTGATCACTTCGCAGCGGAACTCCATCAACAATTCGATGAATTCTCGAAAGAAAAGCTGGAGGAGCAGCCAACCACTGTAAAGGTAGCAGGACGTATGGTGTTAAAACGCGTCATGGGCAAGGCCAGCTTTGCCACGATTCAGGACATGAGCGGACGGATTCAGCTCTATATCTCAGATGATCATACCGGTGCAGCAGTACATGCTGCGTTCAAATATCACGACCTGGGCGATATTCTCGGTGCGCAAGGTACCTTGTTTAAAACCAAAACCGGAGAGCTCTCGATCCGAGTCACAGACCTGCAATTATTGACCAAATCTCTGCGCCCGCTGCCAGAGAAATTTCACGGCTTGACCGATCAGGAACAGAAATACCGGCAACGCTACCTCGATCTGATCACCAACGAAGAAACCCGCAGAGTTTTCACCGTCCGTTCCAGAGTAATTCAGGCAATTCGCGAATTTTTCGTTACGCGCAATTATCTGGAAGTTGAGACCCCGATGATGCACCCGATTCCCGGCGGTGCCGCGGCACGGCCTTTCTCCACACATCACAATGCATTGGATATGGCGCTTTATTTGCGTATTGCGCCTGAGCTTTATCTGAAGCGACTGGTTATCGGTGGCATGGAGAAGGTATTTGAAATTAACCGCAATTTCCGCAATGAAGGCATTTCCACGCGGCATAATCCAGAATTCACCATGGTGGAGTTTTACGAGGCCTATCAAGACCATACTTATCTGATGGATTTCACAGAAGAAATGCTGGCTGAAGTGGCACAAAAAGTACTGGGAACCACCCAGGTTACCTATCAAGGCAAAACGCTGGATTTAGCAAAGCCATTCATGCGCCTGACCATCACAGAGGCGATTCAGAAATTCCATCCGGCATATTCTGCTGCTCAGTTACAAGATCGTAATTTTCTGGTTAATCAATTGCAGGCATTGAACATAACTTATAACCCGCACGATGGCATTGGCGGTTTACAGCTTTCCTTGTTTGATGAAACCACCGAGCATTTGCTGTTTGAACCCATCTTTATCGTCGATTACCCGGCCGAAGTCTCGCCACTGGCCCGGCGCAATGATCATAACGCTGAAATTACCGACCGCTTTGAGTTATATATCGCCGGGCGTGAAATCGCGAATGGATTCTCGGAATTAAATGATCCGGAGGATCAGGCAGCCCGCTTTCTGCAGCAAGCCGAAGCCAAAGATGCCGGCGATGCGGAAGCCATGCATTACGACGCAGATTACATTCGCGCCCTGGAATATGGCTTACCGCCTACCGCAGGCGAAGGCATTGGCATTGACCGCCTGGTTATGCTGCTAACTGACAGCCCCAGCATCCGCGACGTGATTCTGTTTCCGCAACTACGGCGGGAAGATTAGGAAGTGTTGATTAATTCGTCGAGCAAGCAATTAATCCTCGCTTTCTTAGCGCAAACTGATAATCGGCCAGTTATTCCTCTCTGCATGGCTCCTCAGTGTGGCATCCGGGTCTACGGCGACTGGATGCGTCACTTTGTAAAGTAAGGGCAAATCATTCAGGGAATCGCTATAAAACCAGCTGCGCAGAAAGGATAGCCAGGTTAAATTATGTGCATCCAGCCATTTCTCCAGCCGCTCAATTTTTCCTTCTCTGAAAGAAGGTATTCCGGACACTCGGCCGGTAAATTCACCATCTTTCTCTTCTGGTTCAGTAGCAATTAAATGGCTGATACCCAATGCCTGTGCAATGGGTGCTGTGACAAAACTGTTGGTGGCGGTGATGATGATGCACAGATCATTATCCAGCATATGCCGTTCAATCAACTGACGCGTGCCCGGTGCAATCAGCGGCATAATCTTTTCATGCATAAATTCATTGCGCCATGCTTCCAGTTGCGCGCGCGAATGACGCGCCAGCGGCTTTAGCTGAAAATCCAGAAACTCATGAATATCCAGCGTTCCCGCCTTATATTGCTCGTAAAATTCTATATTCTTGACCTCGTGCAGTTCACGGTCCAGTGCTTTCTTCTCAATTAAAAATTGCGCCCACTGGAAATCGCTGTCGCCCGCAATCAATGTATTATCCAGATCGAATAATGCTAAGTTCATGAAACCACCTGTAATAATTCTCGTAATAAAGGTATGGTAATTGGACGCTGATGAACCAGAGAATAGCGATCCAGCGCATCGAGCATCCTCATTAATGACGGCAGGTCACGCCGGCCATGCCGTAACAGATAAAGACAAACTTCCTGCGGCAAATCAAAGCCACAATCAGCAGCATGGCTTTTCATCGCCTGTATTTTTTCTGCTTCAGTTAATTCATGGACTTGATAAACCAGCCCCCACCCCAAGCGCGTGACCAGGTCTTGCCGCATATCCAGATATATCGGCGCAGCTACGCCGCTCATCAGCAGAAATGCATCGCCTTCTTCGCGCAAGTGATTATAAAGATTAAATAATTCAATCTGAGCTGATCCATTCAAGCAGTCGATATCATCGATTGCGATGCAATCGCTATCACCATCGACAGAAAATTCGCCTTGTTTTTTGGCGGAGAAATATACCCCTTTTAAGTTTTTTTGTGTATAGGCATCTATCATTGCATGCAACAAATGGCTTTTCCCACATCCGAGACCACCCCATAAATAAACAAAGCGCTCTTTTTCCTGTCTTGACAAAATATTTGTCAATGCCTGCAGCAGCTCAGTATTACGCCCCGGCAGGAAATTCTCAAGCGTCGGTAATGGCAGAGATTGAATGTCCAATAGCAATTGTTGCATCGTAATTATTCAATATTCCGGTTCAGCTTTATGAATGACAGCCATCAATTGTAGAACTCGCTTCCGAGATAGCGCTGATGAAGATGGCGTAACCAAACCAGCATCACGGCACTTACTGGAAGCGCCAGCAAGATCCCGAAGAAGCCGAATAATTGACCAAATGCCAATAGCGCAAAAATGACCATGACCGGATGCAATCCGATGCGATCGCCCACCAGCCAGGGGGTAATCAACATGCCTTCGAGCAATTGCCCCATGCCAAATACAATCCATACCGGAATTACCCCACTCCAGCCTTGAAATTGTATTAATGCGGCAAAGGTCGCCAGCATTAAGCCGACAATCATTCCCAGATACGGCACAAACACCAGAATACCAGCCAGTAATCCGATCGGTAATGCAAACTCCAGCCCCACCAGCCATAGGCCTGTGATATAACACACACTCATCAGTGCAATGACGGATAACTGTCCGCGCAGAAATTCCGCCAGGATCCGGTCCGTTTGGCGAGCTAATAGACAAATCTGGTGATGCCAGTAACGTGGAATCATCTCATCGACCAGCTTGATCAGCTTATCCCAATCACGCAATAGATAAAACAATACCACGGGTACCAGTAACAGATTGACCAGAAATTCCACAATCGCCATTCCACCACTGGTTAAAGAAGGCAGTACTTTGGCCGCCACACCACCTGCGCTTTGCCAGTGTTTTGAAATGGCCTCTTTTAATACATTCATATCCGGCTGCAGACTAATGTTCAATCTTGCTTCCAGCCAGGGAATCACTTGATGCTTAAGCATATCGAGATAAGCCGGCATCCTGTTCAGCAATCGCCTCGCCTCTTCCTCAAATAGTGGCACCATGATCAGAATCAGCGCTGCAAACACACCCAGCAACAAAAGCATGACCAGTATCGCGCCTAGCGTGCGCGGTACTTTCCTGTCGACCATGTAGCTAACCATCGGATTACAAATATAAGCAATTACTGCTGCCAGCAGAAAGGGCGTCAATATCGGACTGAGCAGGTAAACCAGTCCGCCTGCTACGCAAACCAGTACCAACCACCACAGATAATGGATATCGCCGGAATGTTCAGTGCTCATACATTGCTGCGCTAGCCAGCTCTTGCTTTTAATGCATGACCGGCAAGATTTTTGCCGAGCTCCCAGATGGAGCCAGGAACTTGGTGGGTATCTGCAATTGTCTGGCTAAATGCTCGAATGATGTGATCAAGGTCTTTCTGAGTTAGTATTAATGGCGGCAACAGCTTGACCACATTCATACCATGCCCTGCCACTTGTGTCAGGATTCTGTGCTCTTTAAACAGTGGGATAGTAATCATCTGGCAGAATAGCCCTTTGTTGGCCGCTTCCAGCATCATCCAAGCAGTTTTTAATGACAGACTGCTTGGGGATTTGAATTCAACCGCAATCATTGAACCCTTGCCGCGCGCTTCTTTCAAGAACTCATACTGACCGGTCAGTGCGTTCAATCTGCTGATAATATGCGCGCCAATTTTCGCGCTGTTTTCGACCAGATTCTCGGCTCTGATTACTTCCAGGCTGGCCAGACCAGCCGCCATCGCTAAATTATTTTTGGAAAATGTGGAACCATGCACAACCGCGCGATCCATTCGGTTAAATACGTTTTCCATAATCTGCTGGGTCATGGCCACAGCACCAACCGGCACAAAACCACCGGACAGGGCCTTGGCCATACAAATCATATCTGGCTTCACATTCCAGTGATCAATCGCCCAGAATTTTCCAGTACGGCCGATACCGGTTTGAATTTCATCAGCCACGAACAACGTGCCATATTTCTTGCATAACCGTTCAACTTCGGGTAGGTAATGATCATCCGGGATATTCACGCCTTTGCCCTGAATCGGTTCGATAATGAAAGCAGCTACATTCCTGCTGCTTAAGGCGCTTTCCAGCGCTGCGAGATCATTAAAAGGAATCGAACCGCAGTCCAGCAACAACGGGCCAAAACCATCCCGGAACATTTGCTCGCCATTTAAGGACAGAGCCCCCATGGTAAGACCATGATAGGCATGATCACAGCAAATAATCCTGTTTCGCTTGGTTACATAGCGCGCGAATTTTATCGCTGCCTCAACCGCTTCTGTGCCGGAATTACAAAAGAAAACCCGTTCCAGATTATCCGGTGTAGTGGTCAAAAGCTCTTTTGCCAGTAAACCGCTCAGAACGGAAACATCCAGCTGCACCAGATCGGGCATTTCGAGAGACAGCACTTCTTTCAAGGCGTTGATGACGGTCGGATGATTGCGGCCAAATGCATACACGCCGAAACCGCTCAGTAAATCAAGGTATTCGTTGCCGTTCTCATCATATAAATATTGACCGATAGCCCGCTGATAGTTGCGATCATAACCAATTGTTTTCAAAACCTTAACCATCTGAGCATTCAGATACCGCTCGTGCAAGCCAAATTTATCGGTACGATGTTGTGATAACAGGTTGGTTATACTGAAAGACATGAACGACCTCTGCATTTTAAAAAACCGTCAGAAAACTGGCAGCTAGAATCCACGAATTCTCGGAAGAGAAAAACTAATACCGCCCTGCGGCGGTATCGACAAGCAAAATTTACGCTGAATCATACACTCATCTGCTCTTTAGTGCTGCTAAAAATAGCCATTGAATACGTTACTTATCATTGCATGTAGGTATAAAAGTTACTCCGATGCTCCGGCGGATTCTGACGTAAAGAAGCAGCGAATTCAACCAGTGAAGTCATACTTTGGTAGGCTATAGGAATTAATATTTGCCTCTCGTTAGCAGACGTTTTTAAAATACAGGTCCATAAAAAGGGAAAGCCTCCCACGCAGTCCTTAGTATGGGAGGTAAGAATGCATTATTCCAAAGGTTGAAGCAGGCATCGCAAGAATATGAATTGATACAGATCGGCGCAAGGATCGGAAACAGGAAACAGGATATTCAGAAGTTTTATGCTTTGATTGAATTAAGAAAATGCTGAATATCGCTTAATTGTTTCTTTTGTCTTTTTTACTTTTCTTATTTTCTGCTTCGTCTTCCAATACTATTTCAGTATCTTCGTCTTCGATATCAATCAACTCACCATCTTTATCGACTATTATCCAAGTTTTCTTACCCTTGAGTCCTTTTACGCCGGCCAAATAAAGGAAAGTTTTATTTTTTTCTCCCGCCTCGGTCATTAGAACTATTTTTTCCTGCTTAATTTTGACAATTTCTCTACCTTTTGCGTGCTCAGCGATTGTTTGCTGAGCTTTTAAAGGCACCTCAGGCCATTCGATTTTCTTTCCTTTTTTAGAGTCAGCGTCAGCATAAATGAGAGGCGAAAATCCTGAGGTTATCAGTAAAAGAAATCCGAGTATTTTAATATTCATAATATGATTCTCCTATTCAAATGAAGCAAAATTCAGATACTCGATTAAAGGAGTGCCTAAAATAAATCGAATTACCACTGCTATAATATACTCTGAAATGAAAGAGATAAGCAGAGTATATTGATTACTTCCACAAAACCAAAAACTTCCATGAAAAAGAAGCAAGGTTTTGAGCCAATAACACGATAGTGAATATTACTCTCCAAACAGCTTACAGCAGAACTTATGCTTCGGATTACCGTATGATTCCTTTTATTTTAAGAAAGAGATAAATAACTGTAAGTTGTTATTACTTGTCTTTGATGGTCTCCAAATCATTGCAACTGAGAGTTACCAGGAATTTATGGCCATTTTTTTATGCAAAAAAGACAGCAACTTATTTGATTTTACATATCCACAGCATAAGCACTGTTCATTTGCGGTAAAATTATAAGTAACTTCTTTTTGTAACCATCCGAGATTTAACTTGACTCCATCAAATTCTGATTGTCCCGACGCAACGCAACTATCCTATCGTGATGCCGGTGTAGACATCGAGGCGGGAGACCGGTTAGTTGAAAATATCAAACCGTTGGCAAAACGTACCCTACGCCCCGAAGTACTCGCCGGACTCGGCGGTTTTGGTGCACTGTTTGAGATTCCCAAGAAATATCAGAACCCTGTGCTGGTTTCTGGTACGGATGGTGTGGGGACCAAGCTTAAATTGGCTTTTCAACTCAATCGGCATGACAGCATTGGCATTGATCTGGTTGCCATGAGCGTGAACGATATTCTGGTACAAGGGGCAGAACCTTTATTTTTCCTGGATTATTTCGCTTGCGGCAAACTCAATGTGGAAACCGCAACGGCAGTGATCAGCGGTATCGCTAGAGGATGTGAGCTGGCGGGTTGTGCATTGATTGGTGGAGAAACGGCTGAAATGCCCGGTATGTATCCACCGGATGAATATGATCTTGCCGGATTTGCGGTGGGTATCGTGGAGAAAGACCGGATTATCAGCGGCGCTACGATACAAGAAGGAGATATTGTGCTGGGCCTTGCATCCAGTGGCGCCCATTCCAACGGTTATTCACTGATTCGCAAGATCATCGAAGATAATCAAATTAGTTTGTCTGCAGATTTTCATGACAAAACATTTGCTGACATTCTCATGGCGCCGACGCGTATTTATGTAAAATCAATACTTGCATTAATCAGCCGATTGCCTGTCAAAGGTCTGGCGCACATTACCGGTGGTGGTCTAATTGAAAACGTGCCGCGTATTCTGCCGGATCAGGTTATGGCGGTTCTGCATAAAAATACGTGGGAAATGCCCGCGTTATTTCACTGGCTGCAGCAACAGGGCCATATCTCTGATCATGAGATGACGCGTATATTCAACTGCGGTATTGGCATGGTGATCGTGGTGGCGCCCGATCATGCCAAGGACGCCATGCACAATCTGCAGGCTTCGGGCGAAACCGTCTGGCAAATTGGTCAAATTAAACAGCGGATGGCCGATCAGGCGGTTACTATTTTGGTTTAATTGTCTTTAAAGCAGCAGTATGAAATCATTGGTTATTTTGATCTCCGGTCGCGGCAGTAATATGCAGGCATTGTTACAAGCCGAGTTCGAAATGGATCGGATTATGGTAATCAGTAACAATCCAAACGCAACTGGGCTTGCAATCGCCAGAAAATATGGCGTTGAAACAATCACCCTTGATCATCGCATTTTTCCGGATCGGCAGACATTTGATGCTGCGTTAGCGGAAAAAATTGATGTCTACCAGCCAAAACTGATTGCACTGGCCGGCTTCATGCGTATACTAAGTGATCGCTTTGTACAACGTTATCAAGGCCGGTTAATGAATATCCATCCTTCATTATTACCTGCGTTTCCGGGCTTGGGAACACATGCACGAGCACTGCAGGAAGGGATCAAGATCCATGGCTGCACCGTGCACTTTGTCACGCCGCAACTTGATCATGGTCCTATTGTGATGCAGGCTGCCATCCCGGTATTGCCCAATGATACTGAGAAAACGCTGGCAGCCCGGGTTTTACAGCAGGAGCACCGCATTTACCCTCAGGCGATACGCTGGTTTATGGAAGATCGGATCAGGCTAAATGGAAATTGTGTTGAAGTGATCGATTCCAATATCTGTGAGACAGCACTTTATTCACCAGGATTATCGAAATGAAACTGCTATCCTTGATCTTTCTGCTGTGGATATTCCATTCTCCAGGTTTTGCGACTGATATACCGTCACGCATAGAAATTACTTATGCCGTGACAACGGATATCGGCCAAGGAGAAATCAATGAGGTGATGGAAATCACGCATGTTGACGGACATAACTATACAATTAACAGCGAAGCGCAGGCTACTGGCGTTTTCAAACTCATCGAGCCCAACAGCATTGTGCGTCATAGCGAAGGCATCATCACCAAACAAGGATTAAAACCCCTTCGTGCCTACGAGAAACGTGGCAAAAAAGCACCTATGCTGGCTGAGTTTGACTGGAAAAATCACACCATCACACTGCAATATAAAGGGCAACAGATACAGGAAAAATTACCCGAAGGTACGCTGGATCGTCTGAGTTTATCGTACAACTTCATGTTTGCTCCATTACCCAAACATTATGTTGAGCGCTATGTCACGAATGGCAATCATCTACGATTATCGCGCTACAAAGTGACCAAAGAGATCATCAATACACCCATTGGAGAAATGGAAGCAATTGCATTAACCCGGCTGGAAGATAAAAACTCTAAACTGAAAAGAAAATTGTGGCTTGCGCCAAGCAATCATATGCTGCCCGTTCGTATTGTTTCGGTTGAAGAAAACGGCCGCGAAATCGATAAAATAGTGACCGGAATTAACATCAGCTACAAAGCTGGCCCTCATGGTAGCCATTAATCCGATTGGCTGCTGATCAACCCATATAACAGAATCCATGCATTTAACTCCCTCTCAGCTGGACGCAGCTGTTCTTGCCATACGTACCGTACTACCCTTGGAGTATCCTGCTGATGCCATCTTGCGGCGTTTTTTCCGGGAGAATCCGATGCTCGGTGCGCAGGATCGCGCATTCATTGCCGAAACAGTCTTTGGTATCTTACGCCACCGTTTTCTTCTTGAAACCCTGACCAAGCTTATAACGCCTCGTGCCCTGGTTTTAGCCTATCTGATTAAATTTCAAGGCATGAATTTACGCGAATTGGCGCCATTGATCAGCGAATCTGAGAAAAAATGGTTAGCAGAAATCAAGGCGATTCAGTCAGATTCATTACCGCTGTCCGTACAAGCAGAATTTCCAGAATGGCTGGTTGAGAAATTACAGTGTTTCATGTCTGATGCGGAGATTCTTGAGCTGGGTCTTTCCCTGCAAAAGCCTGCACCGCTTGATCTGCGAGTCAATACTTTCCTTGCCAAACGCCATCAAGTGCTCGAAATATTCAAGCAGGATGGCATTGAAGCGCAAGAAACACGGTATTCTCCTTGTGGTATTCGTCTTATCGGTAAACCAGCGATCAATCGACACGCGCTCTTCTTGTCGGGAAAAATAGAAGTCCAGGATGAAGGCAGTCAATTACTCGGATACTTGCTGGCACCCAAACGAGGTGAAATGGTTGTCGACTTCTGCGCCGGGGCGGGCGGAAAATCACTGTTGCTGGGCGCCTTGATGCATTCCAAAGGCCGTTTGTATGCTTTTGATGTTTCTGAAAAGAAATTGAGCAATCTGAAACCACGCTTTAAACGCTCAGGTTTATCCAATTTGCATGCGCAACGCATCGCGCACGAGAACGATAATAAAGTCAGACGGCTGACCGGAAAAATCGACCGGGTACTGGTCGACGCACCTTGTAGTGGTCTTGGAACCTTGCGGCGCAACCCCGATTTGAAATGGCGCCAATCCCCGCAAAGCATCGAAGAACTAAAAATAAAGCAAGCCGCTATTCTTTCTGCCGCTGCCAGCTTGCTCAAACCTGGCGGCCGACTGGTATATGCGACATGCAGTTTCCTACCGGAAGAAAATCAGGCAATCATCAGCGATTTCCTCACCGCACATCCGCAATTTACGTTGTTGAACTGCGCGGAATTGCTGGCACAGCAAGAAATCCCCTTGGATACGGGTGAATTCCTGCAACTCTTTCCAAAATTGCATCAAACTGATGGATTCTTTGCAGCGGCTTTGACGCGTAATGCACCGGCAAAGCCGGAAGAAGTATTAAACCTGGAAACCGCAGCTACTGGCCAAGAATGAATTCAAATCCTTATTTCACTTCGAAGCGAATAAAATCTATCAACTGCCTTGATTCCGCAATCTCATCGTGCGGCACCAGCAAATACTTCCACGGCCTGGTGCCAACGGTTGCCGCGTGATCCGAGGCGTGCTTGCACCAACGTGCCGCCGCAGCTGCCTTCGCCTGAACTTCTTGGGTGTTGATGTCGGTTCGCGCCTTCGTTTCCACCATAAAGACCGTCGAATCCGTTTCTGCGACGAAATCAGGGATATACTCCGGCTGTTCGGTGCCCAGCTTGTAGTAGATCTGGAACTGCCCCTTGGCAGGCTTGAACCATTTTAATGCGCCCCGTTCCAGGATGATGGCAAAACGACGCTCGGTATCCGAGTCGAATTTCTGCAGCGGGTACAGACAGCGAGTAAAGCCACCGAACAGCATTTGCTTGATTCGGCTCGTTTCGATGACTGTTTCCCTGAAATGATGCGCCTGACCCACCGTGGCCGTATAGTTGCATGGCTTGAGTTCCGTAAAGCCGCGACTGACTTGCACCTCGTACACGGCCGCCTCCTCCCAGAAGTGGATCATCATTTGTGCGCGGATTTCCTTTGCGATCAATTGTGCAGCATCATGACAGACAGAATGAGTTTCCTCTTCAGACAAATAACCACGAAGATGATCCACCAATTGACCCGCCAAGCCGTACAACAAATCCGCATGGGAGAAATAGTCGACGTCATCAAAATCCATTAGATGCTTTACCACCTCATCCTGAGGCGTTTTTTCTCGTATTCCTTGCCCGCGAATCAATGTCTCCTGCTCATTGGTACGCAAATTATGGATGACGATCTCTCGTTCCCCCGGCTGGAGATGCAACTGACTTACATCCAGCTTGAACGGGTGGAAGCCGGTCGTGACCTCGCCGGTGGGTACCACTGCAATGCGTGGAATATCGATGGTCTGCTGAACCACAATCTCCGTGGTCTTTGCGACAACTGCCGATAGATCAAGAGCGGCCATACCCTCGTCAATGTCTGCCAGCAAATTGCCTTGCATCGGCTTCAAGCGTTCGGTTACCTCGGCCAGAATTTCCTTTTGTACCTCAGGCTTCAGTAGCGCACCACTTGTTGGCACAAGATCGCGCTTGGCTTCGTACTTGCCGATGACATCCATGACAACGCGTGCGGCCTGTTTCTCTGCGTCAGTAGTGAAAACCGGCGCAGGCACAGGAAGGACTGGCCATGTTCCAGCGGTACCCCCAGCGCCAACTGCAGTCACTGCCACCACCGGCGGATCTGTCAAACCCAGTCGCACCATTGCTCCCGATGCCACTTGTACACTGACCCTCTCATCATCCGCTGTCGGTGCATCGAGAATAATTTGTTTGAGGCGAATCGGCGAATCGCCACGGTTAGCCTCGTCAATGATCTCCTGGAACTTGTCGTGCGCCACGATATTCAGGCGATCCACCGACGCCACGCCGGTACGCTTGCCATAGGGCAGACGCAAACCACGGCCGATGGATTGTTCGATCAGCGTGCGCGCATTGGCGGCGCGCAGCGGCACGATGGTGTAGAGATTGGTCACATCCCAGCCTTCTTTGAGCATGTTAACGTGAATCACGATTTCGGTCGGCTCATCTACGCTCTCAACCGCGAGCAGGCGGTTGATCATTTCCTCTTCTTCGCTGCCTGAGCGGCTGGAGTCGACCTGAATTACTTTGCCCTTATACCGCCCTTCATATAATCGTTCTTCAATCAGCTCCCTGAGCTGGCCTGCATGGGTGGTATCGCGCGCAATCACCAGCATGAAGGGCTTCACCACGCGGACAGAGTTCTCTCGGGCATAAGTCAACAGCTCGACCTTGGTGGTTTCATGCAAGCGCACACCGTCTTCCAGTTTGATCTTTTCAATTTCCTCTGGCGTGTGCACCTTCGCATCAAAGTTGCGCTGGGTGACAACGGCGGGCTCCTTGACGAAGCCGTCTTCCATGGCCCGTGCCAATGGGTAGTCCAGGACGACGTTCTTGAACGGGATCGGCTTTGGGTTTGCTTCTACGAACGGCGTCGCGGTCAGCTCCAGCCCGAACAGAGGATTGAGCTCATTGATAGATCGCACGCCCGCGCTGGCTCGGTAGCGGTGCGACTCATCCATCAGCAACACGAGGTCTGGCAGATTGGCTAGATGGTTGAAGTAGCTGTCACCCAGTACCTCCTTCATGCGCTTGATGCGGGGCTCTTTGCCACCGCGCACTTCGGAATTGATCTTGGAGATGTTGAAAATGTTGATGCGAACTTCACCCAATAACTCGCCGCCAAGGATGTTTTGCTGGTCATAGTTGTCACCAGTAATGACGCGAGGCGCATTGATGGCAAATTCACCGATGCCTTTGAACACATATTTCGGTGTGTTCGGCGTAAAATCCGTGATCAGCTTGTTGTAGATCGTCAGGTTTGGTGCGAGCACGAAGAAATTGTTGATACCATGCGCCAGATGCAGGTAAGCGATGAACGCGCCCATCAGGCGCGTCTTGCCGACACCCGTGGCCAGCGCAAAGCATAGCGAGGGAAACTCGCGCTCGAAATCTGTAAGCTTTGGAAACTCGGCCTTCAACGTGGCAAGAATGGTTGACAAGTCTATTTCTTGGGTGGCGCGCTCGTGGCCCAACAGCTCAGGGGCTGCTGCAAGCGCGCGCACCAATTTAGACAGAGACTCCGCCTGCGGCGGGCGAAGAGACAGACGGCCACTGACGTGATGAAACACGCGATTCAGACCTGTTCTTTCCATAGCGCCTTGAGTTGAAGCAGCAAGCCTGGTACATCATCCTGGATGATGCTCCACAGGGTGTCATTATCGATACCCAGATAGCCATGAATCAGGCGATTGCGGGTCGCAACGAGCATCCGCCACGGAATAGCCGGATGGGCTTGCCGCACAGCTTCCGGAATATGCGTCGCCGCTTCACCGATCAGTTCCAGATTGCGCAGGGTGGCGTCATAATTCAGTCCACTGATCACAAAAGCTGCTTGATCAAGACCTTCCGTATAAACCAGCACTTTCTCAGCGAAGCTGATCATATCATCCAGGTAAAAGCGCCACTCGCGCTGTGCAGACTCAGACATACACTGCCTCTTGCTCGATGAATGGACGCAACTCCTTACGCAATGCCTTCTCGGTAACCAGATCGACCGGGCATCCGAGCACATCCTCCAGATAGAACTGCACTCCAAAGTAGCGCGCTGAACTGGCAATGCCGTCGAAAGCAACCAATATATCGATATCGCTACTCGAGCTTGCTGTTCCGCGCGCAGTGGAACCAAACAATGCCAACCGGATGACACCATAACGTGCAGCAAGGGCAGGTTTGCTTTCTGCCAGCAGGGTCAATACTTGATCACGATTCATGTTTCATTCTCCTCAAATAGTTTACCCTGGCCGGGAGCTGCTTCCCTTGTCGACATTTTTCTCGCCTTACCTTCGAGGAGAAGGGGGGAGGGTGCAGCCATCGGCAGGTTGGCCACATTCAAGCTGTAATCGTCATGCCCCCATTCGCAGCGCGCCAGTACCATCTTGGGAATTTTCTTCAGCGTCAAATTCGGCCAGCGTCCGGCGGCTTGCG
>CBFGXU010000021.1:0-23001 GCA_965652935.1 uncultured Nitrosomonas sp. | reverse complement strand
TGTTCAGTAGGTTATCCGCGGTTATTGGCGCAAACAAAAAACCGCTGGCGCTTCCATCTGCAAGCGTTGCTGGTGTGCAGTCGACCACCGTGTCCAGCAGACCGCCGGTGGCATGTACCACCGGTGGTGTGCCGTAACGCTGGCTATACATTTGATTCAGGCCGCAGGGCTCAAACCGGGAAGGCATCAGGAAGCAGTCTGCGCCAGCTTCTATCAGGTGAGACAAAGCTTCATCAAACCCGATACGCACAGCGATCGCTTTAGGATAAGTTTGTGCCAATTGTAAAAGTTGATGTTCCAGCTCAGCTTCATCGCTTCCAAGGACAATCAATTGGGCGGGTATCTCTACCAGTTGGGGTGCTATTTGTATCAACAGATCAATGCCTTTTTGATGGCTCAGGCGGCTGATCATCGCAAATAGCGGGATATCGGCATCAACCGCTAGCCCCATCTGCTGTTGCAAGGCGATTTTATTCGCTGCCTTGTCGGATAGTGTCTTGCTGCTGTAGTTTTTTACCAGATGGGGATCCGTTGCTGGATCCCAGTCGTTGGTAGCGATGCCGTTGGTAATGCCGGTAAGATGGTGGCGGCGGGCGGCGAGCAATCCTTGCAGACCAGAACCCAGCGGTTCTGTCTGAATTTCCTCTGCATAATGGGGACTGACCGTCGTGATATGATCAGCATAATATAATCCTGCTTTCAAAAATGACAGATTGCCGTGATACTCGACACCGTGGATATTAAAACTCTCCGCAGGTAATCCCAGTTGCACTACACTCTCGGCAGGGAAAATACCTTGAAACGCGAGGTTATGTATCGTTATTACAGTGGCTGATTTTTTTCCTTGGTGAAAATGCAGATAAGCAGGGGTAAGGCCGGCTTGCCAATCATTACAATGTGCAATGTGTGGACGCCATGCAATCGGGCTGGCATCGCTGGCCAGAATTGCGCCAATTTTTGAAAGTAAGCCAAAACGCAATGCATTATCCGGCCAGGCACGTCCAGATGTATCTATGTAAGGTCCTCCTGCACGGTCAAATAAATCGGGGCAGTCGATGATAAAGACCGGAATATTTTCAGATTTGCTCAGCGACAATCGTGCCGACAGCAATGTGGCAGGCGGAAATTGGGACAGTTCGTTGAATCCTGATACTTTGGACTTATATTTAACACCCGCCAGAACTTGCGGGTATCCAGGCAGCAGAAGCCGCACGTCACTCTGTAGTCTGCGCAATGCAGCGGGTAGGGCTGCACTGACATTGCCCAGGCCACCGGTATGACATAATGGATAAACTTCAGGGGTAATGAATAGAACCCGGACTTCGTAGGGTGATAGCATGATGGATGGCGTGTTACTGATCGGTTGTTACTGATTGGCCTTGAAATAATTGATCAACCCATTGGTAGATGCATCATGGGAAGTCACCAAGGCATCTTGTTCTAGTTCAGTCAGAATTTTTCCAGCCAGTTGCTTACCGAGTTCCACGCCCCATTGATCAAACGGATTGATGTTCCAGATCACGCTTTGTACAAAAACCTTATGTTCGTACAAGGCAATGAGTGAACCCAGTGTTCTGGGGTCCAGTTTCTTGAACAGAATAGAAGTGGTGGGGCGATTTCCAGGAAAAATTTTATGCGGCAGCAGGTGTTCCACAGATTCAGCATCCATGCCTTGCAATTTGAGTTCAGTACGCACTTCATGCGCAGTCTTGCCGCTCATCAAGGCTTCAGTCTGGGCAAAGAAATTTGCCAGTAACAGATGGTGATGATTGCCGACTGGATGGTGACTTTGGCAGGGTGCCAGGAAATCGGCTGCAACAATTTGTGTTCCCTGATGCAATAACTGGTAGAAAGCATGCTGGCCGTTGGTGCCTGGTTCGCCCCACACAACTGCGCCAGTCGCATAATCGACTGCCTTACCGTGACGAGTAATACGTTTGCCATTACTTTCCATTTCCAGTTGTTGCAGATAGGCAGGAAAACGGTGCATGGACTGATCATATGGCAGTACCGCATGGGATGATATACCGAAAAAATTGATCTGCCAGATACCAATCAGACCCAGCATAACGGGCAAGTTTTTTTCTAAGGGCGCAGTGGCGAAATGCTGATCCATTTCACGTGCGCCTGCCAGCAATAAATAAAAATTATCCATTCCGACGGCTAAGGCGATCGGAAGACCGATCGCCGACCATAACGAATAACGTCCACCTACCCAATCCCAAAACTCAAACATATTGTCCGGATTGATGCCGAATTTTTCCACGGCAGAGCGATTGGTAGAGACGGCGACAAAATGATGGGCAATGTCCTTTTTACTGCCGCCGTGACACAGAAACCATTCCCGTGCAGAATGTGCATTGGCAAGCGTTTCCTGAGTGGTAAAGGTTTTCGATGCGATTACAAACAATGTCGTGGCTGGGTCCAGGGGCTGCAAGGTTTCAGCCAGTTGCGCGCCATCCACGTTGGAAATAAAGTGCAGTTTGATACCTGCTACTCTGTAAGGTTTGAGTGCTTCGGTCACCATGACTGGTCCGAGATCTGAGCCACCGATGCCGATATTGACGATATCGGTAAAGATTTTGCCCGAATAACCCCTATGCGCTCCACTCTGGATGGCAATTGAGAAGCGCTCCATTTGTTTCAGCACGCGCTTAACGTCAGGCATCACATCCGTGTTATCCACATGAATCGGGTGCTCGCCGCGCAATGCAATATGCAGTGCTGCGCGATGCTCTGTGATATTGATCTTCTCTCCTGAGAACATGCGGCCAATCCAGTTTTCCAGTTTTTGCTGGTGGGCCAGTGCGATCAGCAAGCCGACTGTTTCCTCATTAATTGGCTGTTTTGAATAATCCATCAGAATGTCGTTGAAAAGGAGCGAGAATTTCTCAAATCGCTGTGGATCTTCTTGAAATAAATCGCGCAGATGGTGTTGCGCCATGATGGGTTGATGTGCCTGCAAAGCAAGCCAAGCCGGTGATTGAGTAAGAGATGGCATATGATTTGTTTTGGTTACGAAGAGTAAGTCCTCAAAATATAGTATCCGCTGATTTCCAAAGTGTGCTGATTTTATTGAATCAATTGCTTACTGATGTGTTCGTGAATTAATCTCCAGCGTGACGACCAGTTCTGGCATTATTATCGGCCACTTCAATAGCAATATGACCGCTTGCATGATTTTCTCAAATCCGCTCTCAGATTGAGATACCGAAAAATGAGGATATGCAGCCACGGTTACGGGAGAGGAGGTTTTCAGCACGACATTGCCACCTAAAGTATCATCATCCAATGTTATTTCAGTCAAATCCGCCAGCTCAATCAATTGGCCAAAGCCGCCAGGAATTTGTCCCCGATGGATATAGCGCCCGCCTGCACCATCGCAGCTTGGCATGGCTAGATTGATTTCAGTACTGAACAGCTGTGCCATTTTCGCAGTAAAACGATAGGTTACTTGGAGTCGATGATTATCTAACATGATGTGTTTATGAATGGGATGCTCGGTATTCTTGGATTCAAAGTCAAAGTAGTTATTTTCAGAGACTGAAGCTTCGGGTCGATAGCTGATAAACAGGTCATCCAGACGATCTACAAACAAACTGCGTGGATGATCATCGGCTACGATGTCAGCTGCCGTAATCTCATGCTTATAGCTGATTCTGTCGTGCGCTGAAGCGATGCCATTCGCTGCAAGACTGGATGAAGAATGTTCGCCTGGCTGAATTTTCTGGTGATAGTACTCGATTTGACTGCGTAATGTGTCGCCGAAGTTATGTTTCAGCCGGTAGGCATCCAGTTCGTAAACACAGGCGAAGCTATCCAGTTTCACCACCGCCTGGAGAATGCCGTTCTGCAGATAAGCTTCTACTATGCCATCCAGATCGGTATCTTCGCTGAAACAGGCCGGACGCGGCATGTAGATATCCAGCAAGGCTTCCAGTTCGACCAGGCCATTGTAGACTGCACGTCGCAAATGCGGAAGATATAAGCCGCCAAACAGACCATGCCAGTAGGCATCGTTAGCCTGGGATTCATAGAGTTTTTGCTGCATGGGTTCGGTGCGCTGTTTTTTTGGCAGAGAGTCCAACCGTGCAGAAAGTCCTAGCATTCGTTTATGCATCCAATTGGATTCAGGGTAGCAAGAAAAGAAGTTTCTCCAGATCCCGCCGCGCAAGAATGCTTTTTTGTGTTCATACCAACCCTCGGTTTTGGCCTGTCGGACCAGATCTGCATAGGAATGGGCGGATTGTGCAGGCAGTGTCCACTCATTCATTTCAATGTAGGATACTGTCGGTAGGTAAATAACGCCTCGCGTTTTTTCACTGCTATGGTATTCGCTGTAGTGTTGGGTACAAATTTTTGTTGAGCCCAGTATGCTTTGAATGAAGCGCTCAAGCCAGCCTTTTTCGTATACCCATTGATAAGTTTCCGGCCAGATACCAAATTTCTCAATGTCATCAAAATAAATCGCCGCCGTGCGGTTATGGGATGGATGATCTGCCAATGACTCCAGATAAGCGATGGTTTCCTCAACCGGGTAAAATGGAATTTTATAGCGCAGAGATTCTGAAATCGGGAACAAGTCAAGTTTACGGTTATCCTCTTCGGTAGTGAAATAACCATTCAATTCCGCAGGCGTTTTACCGGCACAAAGAAAATGATAATCGTCCACAATCACATAACGGATACCGCAATCTGCGAGCGCCGGAACGACCGTTGATTCCCATACGCGTTCAGTCAGCCATGCGCCTTGCGGACGTTGCCCCAGCCTTGTTGCGAGTTTGCTGGAAAAAGTTTCAATTTGTCCGATACGGTCGCGGTTTGGAATAGCCGCCAGAACCGGCTCGGTATCGCCCGCGCCGAATAGTTCGACTTGTTTTCGCATCACCATTTCATGCAGTAAAGCCATATCTTCAGGGAAATGTTGCATCAGGTAATCAAGCAGCCAGCCGGAAAAATGGACGGCGAAGCGAAAGTCCGGATAACGATACAGTACTTGCAGAAAGGGTTTGTAACAACGAAGGTGTGCATCAGCGAGCACATGAGGGAAATTTCCGACGGGTTGATGCGCATGGACACCAAAAAGTAGCGATACACGTTGTGACATTTAATTATTCCGGTGTAATTGTTTTAAGAACTTGGGCAACTGAAACCAGCTATAAATGCTGCTTAGTGTAGCTTGAAACTAATCAGATACTCATGAAGATCTCCGCATGGTGCCGCTTGCTTCAGTTTGTCCATCGCCTTTGCTGATGGGTTCGAGTAATTCCGGTGGTATGGGCAGTTTAAGTAAGTGATAAAGGTTCATCAGGTTTTGTCTGAACAATTGATCAAAACTTGTTACTGAATGCGCCGGATTGTACTCACCAAACCACCAGAACCAATCGGAACTTTCACAGGACGCCAATTGCCGGCTAGCTTCGTTTCTTTCTTCATCAGTCAATCGGCCGCTTTGTACGACGTGGTCAAAACTATGCTTGGCGGCGCATAACATATCCCAGGCTGAGTTCTTTTCCTTATCTCCAATCCAGGTAGAAAATGTTCCATATACCCAGCTACCGGCTGCCAGTTTGGGCAAGGTGGCCATATTATCCACATTTTCAGCGTTGGCGATATAGTCACGATAAGTGGTTGTGCGGATGAATGGATGATCATCGAGCAAGCTGTAAAGATCATTAAAGAAATAAAAGGCGTTGTAGGGGTAGGATTCCCAGGCATTTTCTCCATCCAGGATGACACTGACAGTTGGACTTTCCTCAGCGGGTGTGCTGTGATAGATGCGTTCCAGAGATTGGATGAAGTTTTCCGCTGCATCACGCCCGAACCATTTGGCGTATTCAAAACCGATCAAATCGGACAATTGATCATCACGGAAAAAACAGATGACTCGTTCTGCCTCTCCAGCCACACGGTAGGGGCGGTACAAGTAATGGTTGCGATCAGGCAATGGTTCGTCAGGATAGGAGGCGCGCAAACTGTTGGCCAAAACACCTTCACCGCTGGCGCTCCATTGACAATTTTGCTCTGCCATTATTTTTAATAACGCTGTCGATAAGGCGCCCTCAGCCGGCCAGACACCGGCGGGTTTTTCATTAAAACGCTGCGTATGACTGGTGATCGCCGAGGATAGCTGAAATGCAACACGGCTACGTCCGCCTGGATACAGCGGATACTCCGGTAAAGTAATATCCGGCTGACTATCCCGGGCGGAAGAAAAGTCAATCAACAACGGCGCTAGCGGATGATAATGAGGGGTTGTAGATAGCTCAATTTGGCCTGATTCAGCGAGTTTGCGATAGCGTGGAATCAGTTTCTGGATCAAATCTCCAATCAGATTGAACAGTTCTAATCGATCCGCATAACTAAATCCTTTGCTTTGCGCCATCAATCTCATGACAAATTCGTTGTTGCGGCGGACGCTCTCGCCCATCCACGCCAGGTGATACCATACCAGCAAATCCGATAGATACTGTCCCGAGATGTAGGTTAATTCACTTTCACTGCGTTTGTTGAAGATTTGATAGAGTTCATGCAGCCGTTTATAGGTTGGATAGGGCCGCAACATCGTTTCATGATTGCTGAGAAAGCAACTGTCGAACACATATAAACGGTCCTCGAGAGTGATGCGTTCAAGTTCGGGTGTGGCTAACAGACGCAGCAAAGGGCTGCGTATCTGTCCAGTGGCGAATTGTTCGGTGAAATCTTCCAACTGGTCCAGCAATATCGGTACAAAATTAATAACGGCCTTAGTCTGTGGATGCGTTTCTAGATGATAAGCCATATCGGTATAATCTTTGATGGCGTGCAGATACACCCACGGTAATACGAATTCGTTAGTAATATAATCGCGGTAATCTGGCTGATGCATATGCCATAATAGGACAAGATTTAATTGCTTCATTTAAAACAGTAATACTTATAAAAAGTTAACATACTTTATGGATATGTTGCCCTAGCATTTCCGGTGTAATTAAGGTGATACCTTTCTGTGTCACGTAAAATCGTTGGCCATCCGCCTCTGGATCATATCCCACTACCAGGCCTTCAGGAATGATGCACTGCTTTTCAACAATCACCCGCCGCAAGCGCGCATTCCGGCCAATATCAACGTTAGGCAATATGACGGAATCCTCCACATTGCTATAGCTGCGGACCATTACATTGGAAAACAACAAGGAACGACGAACTGTTGCGCCGCTGATGATACAGCCTCCAGACACGGATGAATCCAAGGCTTGACCCCGGCGATTATCATCATCAAAAACAAATTTCGCGGGAGGTAATTGCTCCTGATGTGTCCAGATCGGCCAACTCGCATCGTACAGATTGAGTTGCGGCGTAATGGTTGTAAGATCAATGTTAGCTTCCCAGTAAGCGTCGATTGTTCCAACATCACGCCAATACGGTATTCCCGATGCCATCATATTTACACTGCTATTTTGGAAACGATGTGCAAAGACGCGATAGCGAGGCACCAGATACGGAATCAGATCTTTTCCAAAGTCATGTGATGAATCCGTTGCTTGATGGTCACGAATCAATTGCTGGTACAAAAATGCTGCATTAAATACATAAATCCCCATGCTTACCAATGCGGTGTCAGGGCGGCCGGGTATGGGTGCAGGATGCTCGGGTTTTTCGGTAAAATTGGTTACTTGCCAAGTATCGTTGACGCCCATCACGCCGAAAGCACTGGCTTCGTGCACTGGGATTTCTAGACAGGCTACAGTTACATCAGCGGCTTTTTCTACATGTTCAGACAGTAACTTGGAGTAGTCCATTTTGTAGATGTGATCGCCGCCCAGCACCAATACATATTTTGCATCATGGCGTTGCAAGATATCGATATTCTGAAAGACCGCATCGGCTGTGCCCTGATACCATGTTTCTTCCGAGGTGCGTTGTTGAGCTGGCAGCAGTTCGACAAATTCTTTGAAGCGGCCATCCAGAAAACTCCAGCCATGCTGAATATGCCGAATCAGACTCTGCGCCTTATATTGGGTAACCACACCGATGCGTCGGACGCCTGAATTGACGCAATTTGAGAGTGGAAAATCAATAATGCGGAATTTTCCGCCAAAAGGAACTGCCGGTTTTGCGCGCCAATCCGTCAGTTGATGTAAACGGCTGCCACGTCCGCCTGCCAGTATGAGTGCAATGGTACCGCTCGAAACGTTGCTGTGGAAGCGCGTATTGCTTTTATATTCTGCTCCGAATTCACTTTCGAATGTTCTATTCTTATCATTATCCATAGTGATGTGCTTTCGTGATTCATGTCAATATGGTATCGCATTATGGCATTTCTTATGTACCTTTTGGTTTAATTGCCCTTATTAAAAATTAGACAAGTTATAATTCATTTATCAAGCTAGTCAGTTTATAAATGTGATTACCCTAAGTAAAACCAGTTTACTACAACAGGCATTGCTGAATGCGCGGCTATATGATCCCTACACTTATCTTGGATTGCATAGAGAGGGCGGTCAGGCTGTGGTGCGCGTATTTCGTCCGCATGATGCGAAAGTTTGGATTGGAACAGCGTCCGGTTTTGAACCGATGAGATGGATTCATCCGGATGGCATTTTCGAATGGCGCGGTAAAACTTTGCCAGCAATGCCGTATCGATTGCGCATCGAAAAAGAAGGGTTACAGCATATGGTTTATGAGGCTTATGATCCGTATGCATTTCCGCTGCAGATTTCTGCTCACGATTTATACTTATTTAATGAGGGTAGGTTGTGGCAAGCCTACAGTATGCTGGGTGCTCAGCTTGTCAACAATACCGGTGTTGACGGCATGCGCTTCTCGGTATGGGCACCCAACGCGGAGCGTGTCAGTGTGGTAGGCGATTTCAATCATTGGGACGGAAGAACTCATCCGATGGCAGTGCATAACAGCAGCGGCGTGTGGGAACTGTTCATTCCGGAATTGCCGCCTGATTCACTGTACAAATTTGAGATTCGTAATCGGGATAGCGGTGAAGTTCTCGTTAAAACCGATCCCTATGCGAGGCGCTTTGAACTTCGCCCCAATACCGCGGCATTGACAACTGCTGATAGCACCTATGATTGGCGCGACGCTACATGGATGGCGAATCGCGTTCAGTGGGATTGGCTGCATGCACCGCTGAATATCTTCGAGATTCACGCCGGCTCATGGAAGCGCCATGCGGATGGGCGTTTTTATACTTATCGGGAACTGGCCCAGCATCTGCTACCTTATGTATTGGAAATGGGATATACCCACATCGAGTTGATGCCCATTTCCGAACATCCGCTAGATGAGTCATGGGGTTATCAGACGACCGGATATTTTGCAGTTACGAGCCGTTATGGTGTGCCGGATGACTTTAGATTTTTTGTGGACACCTGCCACCAAGCAGGAATCGGTGTGATTCTTGACTGGGTGCCGGCGCATTTTCCGCAAGATGCCTTCGCATTAGCGCGCTTTGACGGTACGGCCTTGTATGAGCATGAAGATCCACGTCTGGGATTTCATCAGGATTGGGGCACTTATATTTTCAATTACGGCCGCAACGAAGTGAAATCATTTTTGTTATCCAGCGCCTATTACTGGCTTTCTGAATTTCATCTGGATGGATTGCGGGTCGATGCAGTGGCTTCCATGCTGTACCTGGACTACTCGCGCAGGGAGGGTGAATGGCTACCGAATAAATATGGTGGCAGGGAAAATCTAGAAGCAATTGATTTTCTACGCGATCTGAATGTGATGGTGCATGCGGAATTTCCCGGTGCCTTGACATTGGCCGAAGAATCCACCGCATGGCCGGCGGTATCGCGCCCGGCCTATGTCGGCGGCCTGGGTTTCTCGATGAAGTGGAATATGGGCTGGATGCATGATACTTTGTCTTATATGCGGCAAGATCCTATTTACCGGCGCTATCATCATCAATTGCTTACCTTCAGCCAACTTTACGCGTATACCGAGAACTTTGTTTTGCCATTTTCACACGATGAAGTGGTGCATGGGAAAGGCTCATTATTTAATAAAATGCCCGGTGATACCTGGCAGAAATTTGCCAATATGCGTTTATTAGGGGTTTATCAAATGACGTGGCCGGGCAAGAAGCTCAATTTTATGGGTAATGAATTCGCCCAGCAGCAGGAATGGCGGGTTAATCATGAACTCGACTGGTCATTGCTGCAGCAAGAACAGCATGCCGGCGTACAAGCGGCTTTACGCGACCTGAATCATTGCTATAAAACTGTCTCGGCCTTACATCAACTCGACTTTTCTGCGGAGGGGTTTAATTGGATCGATTGTGAAGATATCGATCAGTCCGTGATCAGCTACCGGCGGCGTGCTAAAGATGGTGCTTTCGTACTGGTGATTCTCAACTTTACACCCGTTCCCCGTATCGGCTATCGCATGGGTGTTTCTGATAGCGGTGTTTACCAGGAAATATTCAACAGTGATTCAGCTTATTACGGTGGTAGCAACATGGGTAATGCAGGATGCATTATATCTACGCAAGAACCATGGCTAGGTTTCTCTGACTCGATTGTGATTACTTTGCCGCCGTTGGCGGGGATAATTTTTTCTTTACAGGATTCAGGTAAGGAAACAAATTGCTAGGGATTGATCGAAGGGCAGGTTCATAGGAGTATGAACCTGCACCAAACGAACCTATTCAGAAAACTGTTAATCTACACATGAGGAAAAGGTGCTGGGACAAGTTGGATCTAATCCCCCCGCAGGTGTGCTTTTGTGGGCTCTCATATTCAGCAATTCCAATACTTTGCGATAATAATCTGGGTTGCGTGTCCAGAAGATGTAATTGGCTTTCAGCTTATCCCGTGCAAAGGCGAGAAGTTCCGAGACGTTGGGTTTGTAACCGCTTCCATCGGTCCTGGAATTTTTATAATTTCCCGACATTACCGAGGGTGTTAGAGGCACAATTCCCGAAAGTTTATGATAATAATTGTAGACACCTTGTGGAGCTTTTGTGTAATGTAATCCAGGTTCTTCTAGGAAAGTGTCCGGTCCACCCAATCCCGTTCCCATCTCTTCCAGTCGTCCGATGAAGGATTCAAGAATCGGCCGTGGATAGTTTGTAAACTGGAATGTCATAGTATTAGGAAAGTAATTACGCATCTGCTGTTGTAGGCTCAGCATATTTGCATAATAGCCGTTTATTTGAGTACTAGTTAGGGGTTTTATAGGATCTCCTATAGCGGTTTCTGTGATACCGATACCCTCAAAGTGAGTGTCGGAATTGAACTGATTTCCCAGAGCACGAATGAGTTCAACCAAGCGATCATGTACATGAGTATTCCACAACTTGATGTTGTATCCTTGATGGTCATTGTTGAGGCTATCATAGATAAATACACCTCCTTCATAGGCATTCGTTTTTACGTAGTCTGGTATAAGTTCTTTTAAGGGGCCAAACGTTCTCATATCCAACATGATAATGAGGCGTTTGTTAATGGCGCTAAGCTCGGAAAGCCGCTTCGCAATCTGCGAGAAATTATATACGCCTTCAGTTGGCTCCAGTTCTGCCCATGAATAACGTATCTGTACACCACGCAATGCTGGTGTTGCTTTGAGTTCTTTATATACCATCGACAAATACCAGGATGAATTTTTTCCATGTTCCATCAGCGAGTAATAATGACCTGGATGCCATTTGACTGGAGTTGTCACAATAGGTGTAGCGGCACCTACTCTCCACGATACCAGCATGCTAATGAAAAATAACAGGGTGATTAATGAAGCATGAGAAGTTAGTCTTTTTATAATGTGTAGATTGAGCTTGTTCGTTAATAGCAAACTGGTGACCAGTATTGCTTGACTATTGCTGTTCATATTTAATTCCTCCTTATAAATTAAAAGGACGGAACTGCGCGGATACTTATCGAATTTATTGCTCGATACTCATCAGAATCTGTTGTGACCTGCTCGAGTGCGTTACCTGCAGTCCTGCCATCATGGGGATCTTCCCGTTAGATCAGTGACTTTGCGTCCCCTGCTTTCGCAGAGTTTGCCTTTTTAGTGCTGCGATATTAATAAAGCACAAAGTGTGCCAATATTTCAGGAAAGGATTCAAGAAGGCTTGTCGAGCTAAGGCAGGAGTCTTCCATATCCCGATTTGGAAAGATTGTTAGAAATGGAATGTGGAGCGGATTGTAGAGTAGAAAATGCTACAATTAGTACGAGGAGTGACGCATGCCTTCAATGCTTTCTTTTCCAGTAATGTTTCTGAAGAAGTGAAGCAATAGTAACGCAACGTAATTATTCAACTGTTAGAAAAGCCTTGAATAAATGTCTGCTCAAGAGAGCGCTGTATGAGGCGATGCTGGAAAGCTCGTCTATCTGACTTGACTTATGAAACCGCTTAAACCTGATTTCAATGGATAAAACAGCTAATCTCAGCAGGTCGGAATCTGATGACGTTAAACCAGTTAAACCAAAATCCAGGCGCAAGCGTAACTCAATCGCACGTACCGGCAAAGTCATTTCCCGCAAACGACCGAATAGGAAACTGCCCGGCGAATTCCAGCGAAAATTGCTGTTACTAGGCATAGAAATATTCGGCTTAGGTATAACAGCAGTTTCACTCATCATAGTGATGCTAGGTTATTCTGCCAACCACTTTTCGGGTACCAGCTTTTTCGGCAGCCTGCTGCCTTTTGCTTTTGGCGTATTGGCCTTAATATTAGTTGCTTCTGTTTTTCTCATCGGCTGGTGGAAGCTGAGAAACTGGCTACAGTTTCATTCTGAATTTCTGACGCCGGCCCTGTCTCTTTCATTTGCTCTGCTGATCGCCTGGTTCGCTATCCACGACCAATTCACGCTTGCTTACGGAAATTTCCGCACCCTGGTTGGAGGCAAGGAAGAAGCAGGCCGAATGACTATTTCACATCAAGTTTATGCTGCTTATCGCCGGCATAATTCAACACAGCTGCAGAAAATGATAAAACGGGCCCAGGAATATCAACAGGCTATCCAGGATGCAGCCAGTGCTTTTAATATCGATGTCAATTTGTTACAAGGTATTGCAGCAGTAGAATCGTCCTTTATACCCAGAGAGAGTAGTGACGGCGGACGTGGTTTGTTTCAAATCACGCAGGTTCCGAAAACGGCAATAACCCAAGCACATATAAGATTAGGCACGGAAAAAATTTCACTGGAGGACCCCCGGCACAATGCCTTTATCGCTGCAGCGACATTTAAACACTATTTGGCCGAAATGAAAGGTGATCTTTTCCTGGCTCTGCTCGCCTACAATATCGGTCCTGCCAACGGGGGGCTGCGCTTTATCATGCAACAATATGGCGCTTCTGATTTCACCACAATCCAACCGTACTTACAGACACTGCCGCGTGACTATCCGATCCGCGTATTATCCTATTCCCTGGCGTTTCGTCTATGGCAAAAAGAAGGTAAATTGCTCGCTTATGAGGAAGGAAATAATGCTATTTATATCCAGCGTATCGGTATACCAGGCTTGCATACTGGGTTGTAATAACTCGGTTATTAATGATGAATGCAAGCTCTATCGTTAATCCCAATTTTATCTTTACACTTCCCATTTTGTCGGTAAGTAACAAAAAATGTCATATTGTTACCTGAGTATGCGATTCTTTGGGAATTAATTTTGGGTGACCCTATAATTTCAAAAGCATCAAGAGAAATGTGCTTGCTTTTTGCTTGTGCACATTTTGAACGTATTAAATTTTAAATTTCCGATGTTATTTACAAGCTAGATAATAATGATTATCATTATTATCTATTTTGCAATGCTCATAGGGCTGTTCTTTTCGAAATTAATATTTAGATCAGCTTCGTTTTAATGAAGCAACCTAAGGAGGTTCTGAACAAGTCCAACAGTAAATTTTTAAGTGTTTGTACGAGCATAAATAATAATAATTATCATTATCATGATTATTATTATTTGTGTTAATAATACCTTAATTAGAAGGCTTATGATGGAACCAGTCGAACCGTGGATTCAACAATTAGATACCGTATTTATCGCAAATCGTGTGCCATTGCGTCGGGCGGCATACAAAATTTTAGGAAACTGGGAACGTTCAGAAGATGTCGTGCAGGATGCCTACATCAAGATTACTGAATCATCAGTCAAGCAAAAAGTTAGGCAACCACTAGCCTATCTATTTCAGATAGTACGTAATTTAGCCATTGATCATTATCGGCGTGTTGCATTTGAGACAGAGCTTTTTGAAACCGATGAGGAGGGATTTCCCGTGTCAGTGCTGGCAGCAACACCAGAAACTCATGTAATGAATTGTCAACATCTCACATTAATTGCAGATGCATTGGCCAAGCTTCCGGAACGTACAAAGCGGGTTTTTGAGCTTTATCGAATAGATGGGTATACGCACCGAATGATTGCCGATGAATTAAATATCTCAACTTCGCTGATAAATATTCTAATCCATGAGGCAATGGATCATTGCAGAAATATTTTATTGAGTGAAACATCCGAGCGAAAAGAAAGATTTACTCATATTTAATCAAAAAATAGTTTAAGGAGATACTCATGATTTTTCTAAAGAAATTTCTAACAATTTTAATGGCTCCTTATGAATTGGGTGGTGTTTTCTCAGATATTGGCGGGACTGGAGGAAGGGTAAATAATTTTTTGTATTCTTTATCAGTCGGTTCGTCTTGTATGAATAAGAAGCATTCTTATTTGAAATCATAATATTTATTCATAAATTTGAGGTATTTGCTATGACAAGTTGTTTTGACCGGGAAGATGGTGTGTTTCGCGTGCTAGTCAATCACGAAGAACAATACTCTATCTGGCCGGAATGGAAGGCCATTCCAGGGGGGTGGCGGGACACGGGCGTGTTGGGAGATAAAAAGACTTGTTTGAATCATATTGAGGAAGTCTGGACAGATATGCGCCCGCTTAGCCTGCGGCGTTTTATGGAAAATGCCCACTAGTTGCTTTTTTATTTATGCTGAAACCACTAACACTATTTTGTCTGCCCTGTGCAGGTGCGCATGCAGCGATGTACCTGCGTTGGAGAAGACTATTGCCTTCCTGGGTAACGTTGCAACCTATTGAATTGCCTGGGCGTGGCAGCCGGTTGAATGAGCTATCCCAGGCAAGTTATACGGCACTGACAGAAAGTTTGTGTGATGAGCTGGTGCCCGCGCTGCCTGAGCGATATGCTTTTTTTGGTCACAGCATGGGCGCATTGCTTGCTTATGGTATCACTCAAAGTCTATCTGCGCGGAGATTGCCACTACCTGCAGCACTGTTGGTATCGGGTTGTGCGGCACCGAATCAACAGAATAGCGAGCGTTATAGCAAAATGCAGAGCGAAGCTGCATTAATCGCAGACTTAAGCAAGCAGGGGGGCACCCCGGAAGAAGTGTTTAATAACCAGGAATTACTGGCAATGACATTGGATCTGCTGCGGGTTGATTATGGTGTGTGTGGAAGTTTCCAGTATCACCCATCGCCGCCTCTGCCGATTCCAATCCATTGTTTTGGCGGACGTGCAGATGAGATTGATGCGACAAAATTGAACGCCTGGCAATTAGAAAGCAGTCGGATATTTACGCTGGATTGGTTTGATGGCGGCCATTTTTTTCTGCGTCAATCTGAAGAGTGGTTCATGTTCATATTAAAAAAGCGCTTAATGGAAAGCCGGATGGAGATTTCGCATGGAGTGCCTGCAACTGCTTGAAGCGAAACCTGCTGGTATTGAGATCTGGCTGCTTGAAATCAATCCGGATTCAACGCAATTGAGCGATGGCTGGTCATTGTTAAGCATTGATGAGCAGGCTCGGGCGCAACGTTTTCATCAACAGCAGGATCGCGTGCGTTTCATCGCCACACGGGCGGCGCTGCGCCGTTTGCTGGCAGAGCGCGTGGTGGCGCCACCTGATGCATTGAAAATTGAAGCAGATCAATTTGGAAAACCCTACCTGCCAGCGCATCCTGATATTAAATTCAATATTTCTCATGCCGGTGGTTTTGCATTAATTGCCTTGTCCACAGTTGGAGAAATTGGTGTCGACATCGAGCAATGCCATCGGGATGTGGCTGGGCTGGAGGCACATGTGCTTTCTCCAACTGAGCGTGCCTGGGGGCTTTGGCCAGTCAACCACTTCATTGAGCTTTGGGTGGTGAAGGAAGCCGTGCTGAAGGCGCTGGGATTCGGGATTGCTGACCATCTGCGAGACATTACCGTGCTGCCAAATGGCGACAGAAGTTACTGTATTGTCCATGACCGTGCCGAATGGGCCAGCGTCGACGCTTGGTCGATTGATGCGCCCGCGCATTACAGGGCGGCGCTGGCTCTGATAAAACCATCTGGAATGCGATCTCAATCCAACGCTCCTACCTGCAGTTATTTGCAATCCGCATGATTCTGTAACGTCGGAAAACATGAATCAGAAAATTTAAACATTGCTATCACTCGATTAACCGATACAGCAAGAATTCTTTAGGTATAAATCATGAATACACGATTGATTCCATCTCGCGACTATCCAGACAACTTTGTGATCCACTTACAAACGCTTGCCCGCGACCGTCCAACCGATACAGCGTTGATTGTTGTGAAAGCAGATGGTGACAGATTGGTCGACAAGCAACTGGACTATGCAACCCTCGATCTGCAAGTCAAAGCGCTTGCTGCTGTTCTGCAGGACCGCTTGGTACCTGGTGAGCGCGCGTTATTGTTGATGGATAACGATGAACATTACGTAATCGGTTTTCTCGCCTGCCTTTATGCTGGGGTGATTGCAGTACCTGTTTTTCCACCCGAATCAGTACGGGAGCAACATCTGGCAAGGTTGCTTGCCATTGCTACGGATGCTAAGGCGCAGTGTATCATCACCACCAGCGGAAACCTGTCGCTGATTGGTGATGCTGCAATCGCGCAACTGGCGGGTGTTGAGATTCTGACAGTTGATACCGTAGCGCAAAATAATGCAGCCAGGTGGCGTGCCCACACACCGCAAGGTAATGATATTGCTTTTCTGCAATACACCTCTGGATCGACTTCCACTCCTAAAGGTGTAATGGTAAGTCACCATAATCTGGTGATGAATGCCAAAGTGTTTGAAGAGATGATGTCGATCAGTGCCGACGATATCTTTGTGAGCTGGTTGCCCCTTTATCACGACTTGGGGTTGATCGGAGGATTGCTGCAGCCGATACACCGGGGTATTCCAACCATCCTGATGACACCTACGTTTTTTATCGAAAGACCGGTGCGCTGGCTCGAGGTTATTTCACACTATCGTGCCACTGTCAGCTGCGCGCCTAATTTTGCTTTCCAGCTCTGCGTCGAGCGTGTGAGAAGCGCCCAGTTACAAGGGCTTGATTTGTCGACCTGGCGTGTTGCTTTGTGTGGCGCAGAGCCGGTACGCAGAGGCACGATGCGCGCATTTATCGAACGCTTTAAGCCAGCTGGTTTTTCAGCCGGTACGATTTATCCCTGTTATGGTCTGGCTGAGGCAACGCTGGTTGTGGCCGGTGGCGTGACTGGGGAGGGAATGACGGCCTATGAATTCTCATCTGAATTGCTGGCGCAAGGTAAAGCGGAAGTGGTAACCCACGGAATTCCGGTCGTTGCCTGCGGTTTTCCGGCCTCCAACCATACCGTCAAAATCGTTGATCCGGAAAAGCTGGTTTCAATGGCAGATGGTGCTGTAGGTGAAATCTGGACTGCCGGGGCCAGTCTTACTCACGGCTATTGGCAGCGCCCTCAAGAAACTGCAGCAACTTTTCTGCAGCACGAAGGCGAACGCTGGCTGCGCACCGGTGATCTGGGTTTTATTCATGCCAGGCAGTTGTACATTATGGGACGGCTTAAAGATCTCATCATCATCCGCGGACAAAATATTTATCCTCAGGATATCGAGCTGATCATTGAGGAAGAAGTAGAGGTCGTGCGTAAAGGAAGAATAGCCGCATTTGCAGTCGAACACAAAGATGGTGAAGGAATCGGCGTTGCGGTTGAAATATCACGCAATACACAGAAACTCATCGCTGCTGAGATCCTGGTGGAAGCGCTCAGTGAAGCGGTCAGCTCAAGCTATCATGAACCCTTGTCGGTGGTGGTATTGTTAAATCCGGGCGCCTTACCCAAGACCTCCAGCGGCAAACTGCAGCGTTCCGCGTGCCGCCAGGGATGGCGTGAGCGTACGCTGGATGCTTACGCTATCTATGAATACGGCCACTTTGTCTTAGGTGGCAGTGATCAATCTGCTCAACTCTTGACGGATGAGATGGAGCGTGCATTGGCAGTCATCTGGGAAGGGGTGTTGAAGCGTACCGGACTGGGACGTGAAGATCATTTTTTTACCCTGGGCGGCAACTCACTGAAGGCTGTTCAGGTTGTAGCGCATATTGCCGATCAATGGCATATCCCATTTACGCCGCGTAGCCTATTTCAGCATCCGCGGCTATATAAATGTGCAGCGGAAATTAAACGCCTGCTGTCAATAAGTTCTTCTCAAACCCAAACAATCGCTGACAGTCGCATTTTACCTTGCAGAGATAATAGCAACATCGTGCCTCTGTCCTACGGACAACAACGGCTCTGGTTTCTTTGGCAGCTTGACCCGCTCAGTACCGCCTATCATGTTCAGCATGCCGTACGGTTATCGGGCACCCTGGATAGACGAGCATTTCATGCAAGCTGGCAGGATCTGATCGATCGGCATGAGTCATTGCGCACGCTTTTTCGTACCCATACCACAGGCTCAGTCGAGCAGGTGATCCAGCCAGCCTCACCGTTGGCGATTATGGATGTCGATCTGCTGGACCTGACCGATTCGCGGCGTGAGCACGAAGCTGCTGAAGAAGTACAACGTGTGATCGCGCGGCCGTTTGATCTGACGCAAGGTCCCTTGCTGCGGATTGCTTTGATCCGGATGACGGAAGCGGAAAATATTCTTGTTATTGTCATGCACCATATCATCTCGGATGGTGTTTCGGTGCAAATTTTACTCAATGAATTTGCAGCGTTTTATCAGGCGCATGCACATGGGAAGGAAACCTGCCTCAATCATCTGCCGATTCAGTATGCGGACTATGCGCTGTGGCAGAAAAGATGGCTGGAGGCAGGCGAAAAAGCCAGACAGCTCGCGTACTGGCAAAGTTATTTAGGCGAGGAGCATCCGGTTTTGATGCTGCCAACTGATTATACCCGGCAGCCAGTTACGCATTATCCGGCAGCGCGTTATCGTTTTGATCTGCCTCTGGATGTGCTGGGAAAACTGCGTCAATTGGCCCTTGATCATGGGGCGACGCTGTTTATGACGCTGCTGACCGCATTTCAGGTATTACTGTTTCGTTATACAGGGCAGAAAGAAATTCGAGTCGGTGTACCGGTTGCTAACCGCAATCGCGTGGAGACAATTGATCTGATCGGATTTTTTGTCAATACTCAGGTGATACGCAATCAATTGGATGGCCGCTTGTTACTCACCGGGCTTTTGAATCAGGTGCGCGAGGATGCGCTTATTGCGCAAGCACACCAGGATCTTCCCTTCGAACAATTGGTTGAAGCACTGCATCCGCAGCGGGATTTGCGTCATAGCCCACTGTTTCAGGTAACCCTCAATCATTTGCAGAAAGATTACCGGATACCTCAGCAACTTTCCGGTCTAGGGATTAACGATTACATCCTTCCGGAACAAGCAGCGCAATTGGAATTTCGGCTTGAAACCGTCGAATTGACTGACGGCAGTGTGAACGCCAGCTTTATTTACGCCCTTGATCTGTTTGAGGAAACATGGATCGAGCGGATGGCGCGCAGCTTTATTCGCATTCTGCAAGTGCTAGTGGCAAATCCGGAAACAGCGATCCGTGATATCGATCTGTTAGACGATGAAGATAAGCAGCAGCTCAAGGCTTGGGGTGACCATGCGGCGTTTGCCCAGATTGATCAGCCTGTTCACCGGCTCATCGAATACCAGGCAGAAAAACGCCCGCACATGACAGCGGTGATTTCGGATCATCTTGAACTGAGTTATGCGGAGCTCAACCGCAGGGCGAACCGGCTGGCGCATCGATTGATCAGTTCGGGCGTTAAGCCGGAATTGCGCGTGGGCATCGCCGTCGAGCGAGGTTCCGCAGAGCTGATTATAGGACTTCTGGCTATTCTGAAGGCAGGTGGTGCCTATCTTCCCCTTGACCCGGAATATCCGGTCGAGCGTCTGGATTACATGATAGAAGATAGCGGCATTCAGTTGCTATTGACACAATCTCATCTTAGAAGGCGGTTGCCTTACCGGGAGGGTGTGGCAATCATCGAACTTGATGTGCTTGATTCAAACCTAGGTATAGAAACCAATCCTGAAGTTGCGCTGCATGATGATCATCTGGCCTATGTCATCTATACCTCGGGATCGACCGGCCGGCCTAAAGGTGTATCGGTAGCGCATGGTCCGCTCGCCAGGCATTTGGCAGCCATCAAAGAAATCTATGATGTTCGAGCCGGTGATCGTGAACTGATGTTTTTTTCCATTAACTTTGATGCCGCGGCAGAGCAATGGATCACGCCTTTGACAGCAGGCGCCACTTTGGTGCTTTCCTCTACCCATCATTTGGCGGGTGAAGGTTTTGTGGAATTGATCGAAAAGCATCAAATCACGCTATTGCACCTGCCGCCTGCCTATTTGCGTATGTTATTGCCGCTAATGAATAACAAACAGCTATCTGTTCGTACCTGTATTGCAGGCGGTGAAGCATGGTATGCCACGGATGTGACAGCTGCACGGGCACTGTTTCAGGGTGCTCGCTTAGTGAATGCCTATGGCCCGACTGAAACAGTGATTACACCTACTGCATGGGTTGATTCCCCGAATGAGAATGCACTAAAGCAATCAATGGGGGAATATGCGCCGATCGGCCGGCCTGTGGGTGCGCGCAGTATCTATGTGCTGGATGAGGAACTCAATCTTGTGCCGCCGGCTACTCCTGGCGAGCTTTACATCGGTGGAAAAGATCTGGCGCGCGGCTATCTCGACCGGCCTGCATTGACCAGCGAGCGATTTATAGCCGATCCATTTGATCAGACGGGGGGGCGGCTTTACCGCACCGGCGATTTAGTGCGCTGGCGCGGTAATGGACAGCTTGAGTATCTGGGGCGTCTGGATCACCAGATCAAGCTGCGCGGTTTTCGGGTTGAATTGGGTGAGATCGAGGCACAGCTACTTGCTCAGACTGGCATTCGTGAAGCGGTGGTTTTAGCTCACGGGGGACGTCAGGGTCCTCGTTTAGTAGCGTATGTCGTCGCTCAGAATGATGTGCAACTGAGTTCATCATTGTTAAAGATGGCACTGATGGCTGTGCTTCCCGATTACATGATTCCCAGTTTGTTCATTTTCCTCGATACGCTGCCTCTCAATCCCAACGGCAAAATAGACCGCAAGGCACTGCCTGCGCCCGAGCAATTTGATAAACCTGACTATGATCCGCCTGTTAGTGAGATGGAAGCGGTGATTGCAGAAATTTGGGCTGAAGTTTTGGAAATTCCTCAGGTTGGGTTGCACAACAATTTCTTTGATCTGGGTGGGCATTCGTTGTTGTTGATCAAGATTAAGCAAGAACTGGAAGCGCGTTTGAATGCACAGATAGCCATGGTTGATCTTTTTAAATACACCACGGTTGCAAGCTTGGCGAAATTCTTAAGTCAGGGAGAAATGAATTCCGGCTCCTTGTCGCGCCATCAGCAGCGTGCCCAGCGACAACGCGGCACGTTTATTCAACGGAAACACAAAATAGAAAGGATACATTGATGGATAGTTCTGAAGAATTACCGGAAAGTGCAGAAATTGATATTGCCATCATCGGCATGGCATGCCGTTTTCCTGGCGCGGACGATGTCGAGTCGTTCTGGCGTAATCTGCGCGAGGGCGTCGAATCGATCAATTTTTTTACTGATGAGGAATTGCTCGAACGCGGTGTTCCCGCTGAGGTATTGAGCGATCCCCATTACATCAAAGCAGGCGCCCATCTAGATGATGCCGATTGCTTCGATGCGTCTTTTTTCGGTTACACACCAAGGGAAGCAGCGGAAACAGACCCGCAACATCGGTTGTTTCTCGAAGTGGCATGGCAAGCTCTGGAAGATGCCGGCTACGATACCTCGCGCTACACCGATCCGATCGGGGTATATGCGGGATGTGGCGTGAACACTTATTTAATGCTGAATCTGATAGCCAGCGGGCGCATGGCGGATAAACAGGATATCTCTTCGCTGCAAGGGCTGATGAACGGTAATAACAAAGATTCGATGACCACTACCGTCTCGTATAAGCTCAATCTGCGCGGACCTGGCATTACGGTACAGACAGCCTGTTCCACTTCCCTGGCCGCGACCCACGTCGCCTGCCGCGGCCTGCTCAATCACGAGGCCGACATGGCCATCGCTGGCGGTGCCTGGGTTAATCTGCTGCATGAAGGTGGCTATCATTATCAGCCGGGTGCCATTCTTTCGCCAGATGGTCATTGCCGCGCCTTTGATGCCAAGGCTGCCGGAACGGTCATTGGCAGTGGCGTAGGCGTGGTGGTACTGAAACGGTTAGCTGATGCACTGGCGGACGGTGATACCATTCACGCAGTGATCAAGGGCTCAGCGATTAATAATGATGGTTCAAATAAGATCGGTTATACCGCCCCCAGTATTGAAGGACAGGCAGAGGTGATATTGGCTGCCCAAGCGATTGCGGGTGTTTCTGCGGATACGATCAGCTATATTGAAACGCACGGTACGGGCACTACCATCGGTGATCCGATTGAAATTGCAGCTTTGACGCAAGCTTTCCGTGAAAGCACCGACAGACGGGGTTTTTGTGGTATTGGTTCGGTGAAGACCAACGTAGGTCACCTGGATGCGGCTGCAGGGGTGGCGGGCCTGATCAAAACAGCATTATCATTGAAAAACCGCACCTTGCCGCCCAGCTTGAATTTTGAGCAACCGAATCCGCAAATCAATTTTTCTTCGAGTCCTTTTTATGTCAATACGGTGAGCCAAG
>CBFGXU010000020.1:0-23027 GCA_965652935.1 uncultured Nitrosomonas sp. | reverse complement strand
AGTGGGCGACTAAATAGTCTTTCTGAATACTTTAACAATGGTGCAGCTTGTTTGGGCAAACGAATTTCGAAGTGTTCAAGACGCCATAATAATGGTGCTATTGCAACGTCAAGCATCGAAAACTCATCACCTAACATGAACTTTTGTTTCTCAAAAATTGGAGAAATAATCGTCAGATGATCTACGATCACTGCCCGCGCTTTATCAATTGCCTTTTGGTCTAAAGTGTTAAACGCATCAATATGACAAAACAGTTCTTGTTCAAATCGGTATAACAATAATCGCGCGCGCGCGCGCATTACTGGGTCTGCAGGCATCAATTGCGGATGCGGAAAGCGATCATCAATATACTCATTGATAATGTTGGATTCATACAATACTAAATCGCGTTCTACTAATACAGGCGCTTTACCATAAGGGCTCATTACCGCCAAGTCTTCTGATTTATTATTTGGATCAACATCAATTACCTGAAAATCCATATCCTTCTCGTGTAAAACAATTCTACAGCGATGGCTATAGGGACAGGTAATCGTTGAATATAATGTCATCATAACTGCTATTTCTCTAATTAATTATCAATAAAAGCTTAGTGATAATCAATGAATATCTTTCCAATATTCTCTTTTTAATGCGTAAGATAAAATAAGCATACCAAATAAGTATATCATGACTATATAACCTAGCTCCTTCCGAGCATTGGCATGAGGTTCACCCAAGTAAACTAAATAGTTAACTAGATCTCCTACAAATTTATCATACTCAGCAACGGTCAGTTCACCTGGTTTTTCGAGTGACAGGTTTTTTTGCTCTCCTTTACTACCTGTTTTTACTTCTAATTTTTGTTCACCCTGCAATTGGTAAAGCACATGAGGCATCGCTACGCGATCAAAAATAAGATTATTCCAACCGGTTGCAGTGGAGTCATCACGGTAAAACGTACGCAAATAAGTATATAACCAGTCTGCTCCACGTGAGCGAGCGATTACTGATAAGTCAGGCGGAACAACACCAAACCATGCTTCACCCTCTTTTTTACGCATGGCTGATTGCATCAGATCCCCAACTTTCTGGCCAGTATAAACCAATTTCTCAAGAATCTGCTCATTACTCAGCCCAATATCTCTATGGCGGTTATAACGCATAAAACTTGCACCATGACAAGTCAGGCAGTAATTAACAAAGGTCTCGGCTCCGCGTTGAAGGGAAGCATTGTCTGTTATATCAACTGGAGCCTTATCTAAGGCTATATCAAGCTCTGCAGCAGACAAGCTAATTGGAGCCATGCACAAGATAAATATAGTAATTATTATTTTCTTCATTTTGTAACTCTTTTAGGCTCAGGTTTTGTCTTATCTATCTTGCTATACCATGGCATTAAGATAAAGAATGCAAAATAAATAACCGTAAAGATTTGGGCTAGTAAAGTATATAAGGGAGTCGGAGATTTTGTTCCAAGCCAACCCAAAACAAAAAAGCTAATCACAAAGAGTGTTAGCGCTGTCTTAAAATATGGGCCTTTATAGCGGATAGACTTTACTGGACTCCTATCTAACCAAGGCAAGAAACAAAATATAATCACGGAAGCGGCCATCAATATTACGCCCCATAATTTTGCATCTATCCATAGGAAGTTAATCGTGACTGCACGCAGCATAGAGTAATATGGCGTGAAGTACCAAACCGGTGCAATATGGTCAGGCGTCTGCAACGTATTGGCAGGAATAAAATTGTTATATTCTAGGAAATAACCGCCCATTTCCGGTGCAAAGAAAATTATTCCGCAAAATACCATCAGAAATACCACGATCCCAACAATATCCTTAACACTATAGTATGGATGAAACGGTATACCATCGACAGGAATACCTGTTTGGGGATTCTTATTTGCTTTTATTTCGATCCCATCTGGATTATTTGATCCGGTCTCATGCAATGCTAATATATGCACAAGAACCAGAACTACCAACAATATAGGTAATGTTACAACATGATAAGCAAAAAACCGATTAAGTGCAGCATCTGAGAGGGTGAAATCACCTAAAAGCCATTGAGAAAGCGTATCGCCAATAACTGGGATTGCTCCAAACATACTCACGATGACTTGCGCACCCCAGTAAGACATTTGTCCCCAAGGTAAAATGTATCCGGTAAACGCCAAACTCATCAGTACAAAGAAAATGGCCATACCAATCAACCATAAAAGCTCACGCGGTTTTCGGTAAGAACCGTACATCATTCCGCGAAACATATGCAGATAAACCACCACAAAAAACATGGATGCACCAGTAGAATGCATGTAGCGAATCAGCCAACCATAATTTACATCTCGCATGACATATTCTACGGACGCAAATGCCAGGTTGGCGTCCGGTTTGTAATTCATGGTGAGAAAAATACCAGTGATGAGTTGATTGACCAGCACCAGCAATGCTAATGAGCCAAAGTAGTACCAAAAATTAAAATTCTTTGGTGCATAATACTCAGAAAGATGCGCTCTCCAAGTTGATGTTAATGGAAAACGCTCATCAATCCATCCGATCAGTGAATTAAATAGCTTACTCATTTTTACGCAGATCCCTCGCTTTCAGCTCCAATTAAAAGACGATTATCACTCAAGTAGGTATGAGGAGGAATAACCATGTTTGATGGAGCCGGTACACTTTTATACACACGGCCAGCCAGATCAAATTTTGATCCATGACAAGGACAGAAAAAACCTCCTAACCAATCAGGACCAAGATCCGCAGGCGCAATTTCTTTCCTAAATACAGGAGAACATCCTAAATGTGTACAGATACCTTCGATAACCAGTATCTCGGGTTTTATTGAGCGCGTACGATTTTTTGCATAATCCGGTTGTTGCTTCTTTTCTGAATTTGGATCAGCCAATTGTTCTTCAACTTTTACGAGACTTTCCAACATTTCAGGTGTGCGATCTAAAATCCACACAACTTTTCCACGCCACTCGACCATTAACAGCATGCCAGGCTCAAGCTTTGATATGTCAACTTCTACTGGTGCTCCCGCCGCTTTAGCTCGCTCACTGGGCATCATGCTTAACAAAAATGGAGTGGCAATTGCGGCTCCTGCAATACCCCCCGCCACTGAAGTCGCAGCAACCAGAAACTTTCTTCTGCCACTCATCCTCTCATTGATACTGAAACTATCAGGCATATTCAACTATTCCATCAGTAATATTTTTCATAAAAACTTATAATAAAACGTCAAGTTCGCTTTACTCCAGCAATTTACTGTCAACTCTTTGTAATATTTTTTATTTAAATTATAAAGGTGCGCAGTATAACATAACCACTATTGGATTATGAGAATAACTTAAAAGTATTTCTTAGTTACTCTACCCGCTGCAAAAACAATAAAATGTAGAATATAAGAATTTGATTTTTAGGTGTTTAGTACTTCCCTAAAGCTCCGACTCATCTACTTCAGCAGTTAATTTAAGATACACGCCTGATAGAAATTATCATTTTTTTCTTGCTTGCTACCTGATCTTACCGTGACACTGCTTATATTTTTTACCGGATCCACAGGGGCAGGGTTGATTACGGCCCACCTTGTCATTCTGACGTACAAAAGGCTGCAATTTTTCCTCTTGGTTTTTCTCATGTCCCACTTCTTCATCCAATGCTTCCTTATAGTCAGCATGATGAAATTGCACATTCTCTGGTGACCGTAATGTTTCGGTCACAGCTTCTACTTGTTGTTCACTCTTTATCTGTACAGTTAAAAGGATCTGGGTCACCTCGCTTTTGATTTCTTCGAGCATTTGAGAGAACAACTCAAAAGCTTCCCGCTTGTACTCCTGTTTTGGATTCTTCTGCGCATAGCCTCGCAAATGAATACCTTGACGCAAATGATCCAAGGCTGCCAAATGTTCTCGCCAATGCGAATCTAAGGTTTGCAGCATCACTACTCGTTCGTAATGATGCATAATCTCACTCCCCACCTGCTCTACTTTAGCTTGATATTGCTCATGAGCCAGGCTAAGAATACGCTCGCACAAGTTTTCCTCATGCAATTCCGGTTCTTGCTCAAGCCATTTTTGCAGAGGGAAATGTAACTGGTATTCCGCCGCGAGTGCTTTCTCTAACCCCATCACATCCCATTGTTCTTCAACACTTCCCGGCGGGACATACAGACTGAACAGATTCCTTAAAACACCCTCCCGTATCGCCGTGATTGTTTCAGAAATATCATGCTCCGCTTCTAATAACTCATTACGCTGCTGATAAATCACTCGTCGCTGATCGTTAGCAACGTCATCATATTCCAGCAGCTGCTTGCGCATATCAAAATTTCTCGCTTCCACTTTGCGCTGAGCATTTTCAATGGCACGCGTCACCCAGGGATGTTCAATCGGTTCTCCTTCAGGCATTTTAAGGCGTGTCATAATATTGGCTACGCGATCCGATGCAAATATTCGCAACAGAGGATCTTCTAGAGAGAGGTAAAAACGGCTGGAACCGGGGTCTCCCTGCCTGCCTGATCGTCCTCGTAACTGATTATCTACGCGGCGAGACTCGTGCCGTTCAGTACCAATGATGTGTAAACCCCCCGTTTTTAAAACTTCTTCATGCATGACTTTCCATTTCGAATACACTTCATTGATTCGTTTTTCTTTCGCTTCTTCGTTCAACTTCTCGTCGTGTCGTATACGTTCGATCTCCGGTTCGGGATTACCTCCTAGTACAATATCAGTACCACGACCGGCCATATTGGTTGCGATGGTGATCATTTTAGGTCGACCCGCTTGTGCAACAATGCTCGCTTCACTAGCATGCTGCTTGGCGTTCAGAACTTGGTGCGGCAGTTTCTCCCGATTCAGCAACTTGGATAGCAATTCGTTATTTTCAATGGATGTCGTACCTACCAGAACCGGTTGGCCATGTTCATAACAGTCCTTGATTCCCTGAATAATGGCGTCATTTTTCTCTTTCGTGGTGCGAAACACCTGATCCATCCGATCATCCCGAATCATCGGACGATGAGTCGGAATAATCACTGTCTCCAATCCATAGATTTGTTGAAATTCCGCCGCCTCAGTATCGGCTGTACCCGTCATGCCGGATAATTTATGATACATGCGGAAATAATTCTGAAAAGTAATGGAAGCGAGTGTTTGATTTTCTTTCTGAATTGCGACCCCTTCCTTTGCTTCCACGGCTTGATGTAATCCATCGGACCAACGTCGGCCAGCCATCAGGCGGCCAGTAAATTCATCAACAATCACCACTTCGCCATCTTGCACCACATAATGTTGATCCCGGAAATACAAACTGTGCGCCCGCAGACCTGCATTCAAATGATGAATCAAGTTGATATTGGCTGGATCATAAAGACTGGATCCCGACTTCAGCAATCCGGCTTCAGTCAATAATTTTTCAGCATGCTCAAAACCAGATTCGCTCAGAGCAACCTGATGCGACTTCTCATCCACACTATAATCACCCGGCCCCTCTTCTGTTTCCTGACGGGTGAGCTTGGGAATCAATGCATTGATGCGCACATAGATTTCTGTGTCACCTTCTGCCTGCCCGGAGATGATCAGTGGTGTGCGTGCCTCGTCAATCAGAATCGAGTCCACCTCGTCAACAATGGCAAAATTGAGTAAGCGTTGTGCGCGTTCATATGGGTGCGTGACCATATTGTCACGCAGATAATCAAAACCATACTCATTATTGGTACCATAAGTTATATCTGCAGCATAAGCTGCCTGTTTATCACTATGGGGCATCTGCGCATAAATCACACCCACACTCATCCCGAGGAACTGATAAATTTTCCCCATCCAGTCAGCATCGCGCTTGGCTAAGTAATCGTTGACGGTAACAATATGAACACCTTTACCGGACAGCGCATTCAAATAAGCCGGCAAAGTCGCCATCAGCGTTTTACCTTCACCCGTACGCATTTCAGCAATTTTCCCCCCATGCAATACCATCCCGCCGATAAGTTGCACGTCAAAATGACGCATCTCCAGAACGCGCTTTCCAACTTCGCGCACCACAGCAAAGACCTCTGGCAATAACGCATCCAATGTTTCTCCATTATGAATACGCTGCTTGAACTCGTCCGTTTTGGCACGTAGGTCAGCATCCGATAATCCTGTAATGGCTGATTCCATTTCGTTAATAATGCGCACAGTTTGAGAATACTGCCTGATCATTCGATCATTACGACTACCAAAAATCTTTTTAAGTAGATTACTTAGCATAGAGTCTCTGAAAGTTCTGTCTAAACAATTAGTTTAAAAAATAAAGGGTGAGATTCTACCTCACCCATAAAAATACTAAAGGATATATCGGCTCAAAAAAACTAATCCTCTAAGATACGCAAGGAAACACAGAGTATTCAAAAATATAAGTGTTCATTCATGAATTATCAACAATTCCTTAGACTCAGTTTATTTAACTTGGTTTTTTTAAGAATCTGGATGGATTGAGCGGCTTATCTTTATGTCTAATTTCAAAATGCAAATGTGCTCCAGTCGAACGCCCTGTATTGCCCACTTCAGCTATTTTTTGTCCTTGCAACACAACTTGCCCGAGTTTGACTAAACGCTTCGATGCATGGGCATAGCGGCTTACCAAATCATCACCATGATCAATCTCGACCATATTACCATATTCAGGATGACGATCCGAATAGACCACCACGCCACCAGCAGCAGCTTTTATCGGTGTGCCTATTTCTGCAGAGAAATCCACTCCTTCATGGAATGCCTTTTTCCCGGTAAACGGATCTATCCGATAACCGTAACCTGAAGAATACCAATCTGTTTCAACAGGCATGGCAGAAGGCACAACATATTTTGCAAGCCTGTCGCGGCGTAATAGAGAATCTAACGCACTCAGTTTATCAGTCCTCTCATCGAGCATCATCGCTAATTCCTGAAATTTATGGTTAAACTCACTAAAAGTCAGTTCTTCGGATGGAAAATCACTATGCGCACCTCCCTGCCCTGGCGTTCCATTGAATGAAAAGCCCCGTGATCTGATACCGGAGGATTCTGCCAGCCGCTCACCCAGAGCATCGAGACGCAATAATTGTGCTTGCATGTGCCCCAGCTTACTCGCCATGACATTTAGATTATCTTGCAAATGGGTTTGAATCTTCTGATGTCTTTCTTCTTGAGGATTGACCAATACCGCTCTTAATAGAGGTGCATCGATTCTATCGGCATAACGCAGGGAAATAAAATTCAAGATCAGCGCTAATGCTACAATAATCAATAGAAAAATACTGATCAATAATGCAATGCGTTTCCCTGTTAAGGTTATTTTTCTTGCTCGTTCAGACTTATTAGAAATAAAAATAATATTCATATGCGTATTCACTGGATATTTTAAATAGCCATGACCTCTTATAAAGTTAATTCTTATCTTAACCTTCTAGGCAAGACACCTGAATATGCGAATTTATTCTCTTTAGCTCATCAATTACGTGCAGATCAATCGACTTTCGCTAAAATCGTTCCAGCGCATCTGGCGAAGCACTGTAATATCAGTCGAATTTCAAATGGCAGATTAACCATCATGGTTGAAAATGGCGCTATTGGATCAAAACTTAAGCAATATTCCCTATCTTTGCTACTCAAGTTGCAAGCGCTAGGTTGGGAAGTTACTTCAATTCAAATTTTGGTGCAAGCACATCACCTGGGAAAAAATACAGAACCTTTGGCAAAGAAAGGAAATATCACGAGAAAAATAAAATTGAGTCAAACCGCACAAGATTGTTTAGATCAACTAGCTGCAACACTGCCTGAATCTGAATTAAGAAACACTATCCGGCTATTTCTAGAAAAACACCAGAATGATTAATTACCCACAGGCTGTTTAATTCAGCATCTGCAATCAATCTCAGAATCCTCAGAGCCTTGATGCGGTCAAGTTGATATCTGCATAATGCCACGCACTGTCAAACTCTCTCTGTACTTCATTAAAATCTTTACCTTGTGCTTGCAAGCTTTGTTTTAATCCATACAAAGCCCACCCATTCTTCGGATATTGTTTGAGATTTTCCAGATATACTTTTTCAGCTTGCGAATAATTACCCGCTTTTAATAACGCCTTACCCAATGAAAGCTGCACCGGGTAATACCAGAATGGCGGCTCTGTATAGGGCAATTGTTCCTGCATCACCACAGCTTTATTAAAAATGGCAATCGCTTTGGCATAATCTCCCTGAATCATAAAAATTTCACCCTGTACCAGTTTATCTGCGATTTGTAGCAGTAAAGTTGCTGGATAATCTTTCGCATCCAGCAACGCCAGATGGGCAGTCTTCCGCAGCCCTGCAAGTGCGGAATGTTCTGCATGTGCGTTTTTCAGATCACCCAGTTTTGCATACGCTATCGCACGGGCATACCGCCAGATGCCATGAGAAAATTCCAGATGATCTGGTGGAGGTGGTTGCCTCAGCACATCCTGCCATTGACCAAAATTGATAAGCGCCAGCAATGGTATCGTCTTATAGAGCTCAATAGCCGGATAACGCTTAATCATTTCAAGTGAAACACTGGCAGCCACTTTATATGCTGTCTCGATAGCCTCCCGACTACGGCCTTCCATCGTATACGCCGCCCACAGAAAATGAAGATCATGTGGATAGTAAGCTGCCGCATAAAAACCTTGAACATTACAAGATTTGATATACACCTCATCAATAGCTACCGCTTTGCGATTCGTTTCTGCCGCATCGTGATATCGTCCGACACGCCAGTAGATGTGCGAAGGCATATGCACCAGATGGCCCGCATCTGGCACCAGATCACGTAAGATATCTGCAGCCCTTTCAGCACGTTCAGGTTTTGACGAGGCTTCAACGGCATGGATATATAGATGAGTGGCAAAGGGATGCCGGGGGGAACGCTGCAATACAGTTTCCAAAACCTCTATCACTTCAACAGTCAACGCTTTCGGCGTGTCAGGGTCCACCCAATAATCCCAAGGCATGGTATTCATCATGGATTCTGCAAATAATGTGGCGGCATCATCATCTTGAGGATATTTCTGGAAAAGTTGACGCATTGCGTGCATATAAGCGAAATCCAGATCCCCTCTGGGAATTGAAGCATCCTTGCGATAGCGTGTCGCCAACGCATCAATATAATCCCGCTCTTTCTCACTGACTTGAGGTTTTAAACGGATAGCTGTCTGGATCGCTGCATATGCTTGCATATGCGCTTCTGCTTCGATGAAGACTTGTCCATTGCTGGTCGTATTAATATTGGGTCCCAGTGCCAAAGCTTCACCCCAATAGCACATTGCGCAATTTCCATCGAGCATCTGTGCAGCACGGAATGAGCGTATTGATTTGTCATGATTAAATGCAAAATCCATCACCAGCCCTTGATCAAAATAACGCTGCGCTGCTGGGTGATTAGTCGTCACAGGATGATGGTGACCTCCTAAATCAGCCAGCAAAGGCACACCCGTTTTATCAGCCCAATGAGTCATCTCATCTGTCAGATCTGAATTCGAGGGTATTTTCTGAGGCGTGCAGGCAGTGTTGAACAGAAATATAACGACCAAGCAGGCAACACGCATCATCCCGATCACTTTTTCCTTCTCACTTAGTATTCGTGTCATAGGCTATATAAACAACTTTTGCCATTCCTTAAAAAACATCAGCACTATTCCCAGCAGCAATTGTCTACCGTTATTTATCTTCACGTCTCGTATATAATGCGGAATTGATTAGCTTTCTATGCATGACAGAATATATCCCAACTGTAATTATAAAAACAATCTTATGAATGTTTTTTACGAAGAAGCTGGAACCTTTAAGATAGGTACCATACTGGCTGACAACAATACCTCCTTACAAGTCGAGGCTGTTCATGGCAAGCGCTCAAAAATCAAAGCAGCTTCTGTGTTTTTTCGATTTGATACGCCTCCCTTATCTGAATTCATGAATCATGTACAAAAAATAGCCGAGGAATTAGACCCCAATTTTTTATGGGAATGCTGCGCGCAAGAAGCAGAATTTGCCAGCAACACTCTGGCTGCTGATTATTTTGGTCATGCGCCCAATCCGGTTGAAGCTGCTGCGACATTGCTACTACTCCAGAATGCCCCCATGCATTTTTATAAAAAGGGACACGGACGTTATAAGGCAGCACCACCCGATGCACTGAAAGCCGCCCTAGCCAGTCAGGAAAAAAAACGCCTGCAAGCAGAGCAGCAAGCACGTTATGTTGAGCAATTAAATCATTTTAGCTTACCCGAAGAATTTAAATCGCGTATACCTGATTTACTCTACAAGCCGGATAAAAATTCAATCGAATGGAAAGCGCTCGAAGCAGTCTGCGCCGAAAAAAAGCTCACGGTTGTGAAACTGATGGAAAAATGTGGTGCTGTTCCATCCTCGCATGACTACCATTTCAATCAGTTTGTCTGGGAGCATTTTTCTCAAGGCACGGGCTTCAGCGAGCTGGAGTCACAACAATTACTGAATGATTTCTCTGACTTGCCGATCTCAGATGCGATCGCATTTAGTATTGATGACGCTTCAACGACAGAAATCGATGATGCTTTCTCTGTTACTCCGCTGACACTAGGCAGCTTCCGTATCGGTATTCATATTGCAGCCCCCGCGCTGGGAATCGATCCCGAATCCAAACTCGATCAGCTTGCTGCAACGCGCCTGTCGACGGTTTATCTACCCGGAAACAAAATTACCATGCTGCCGGAGACTACCATCGATCAGTTTACATTGACTGAACATCAGTTACGTCCTGCGCTTTCTTTATATCTTGATGTATCAGATGATTTTACGGTCATCAGTACGGAGAGCAAAATCGAGAAAATAAAGATTTCAGCAAATCTACGCCATCATTTACTGGAACAGCATTTTAATGAAACCACCTTAAGCAAAGGAAATTTTGAGCATACCTACAGCAAGGAGTTAAGCTTATTGTGGAAATTTGCCTGCAAAATGGAAAATCAACGTGGCAAAGCTAATGACACGAATAATGACAAAATCGATTATAGTTTTGAAGTTAGCAATGATCACGTTACGATCACTGAGCGCCGTCGAGGCTCGCCCATCGACAAGGTAGTATCTGAGCTGATGATTTATATTAATACGGAATGGGGCAGGCAATTGACGGACGCCGGTATCACTGGAATTTTTCGCAGCCAAGCCAATGGTAAAGTTAAAATGAGTACTTCGCCTGCTCCTCATCAAGGACTGGGTGTTTCACAATATGCCTGGAGCAGTTCCCCGATGAGACGATATGTCGATCTGATCAATCAACGGCAAATTATCGCATTATTGCGCAGAGAACCGCCTCCTTATACCAGAGAAAGCGATCGGCTTTTAATCGCGATGCGGGACTTCGAAATAGCTTATGGTATTTACGGTGAATTCCAGCGGGCGATGGAACGTTATTGGTGTTTACGCTGGCTGCTACAGGAAAAAATACAAATCATCAATGCCCAGCTTATTAAAGAAAATTTGGTAAAACTGGATCATCTCCCCTTGGTAATCCGAGTGCCTTCGTTACCAGAAATTGCACCTGGCGCTTATGTTCAACTTAAACTATCTGAAATAGACCTACTTGGACGCAGCCTGCATGCAGAATTCCTAAAAAAACACGATATGTAATATCCTCAACTAAGGCATCGGCTAATCATGTGATAAGTAAATCGTTGTGTTGCTGCCTACGATAATATGATGGTATTAAGCAATTATGAGTTAACTTTCAAGGCTTGATCTTTTGGCTGTTACGACTATTCACATACACAAGGCTACACCTGCGGCATACAGTAGCCATTTCTATCCCCAGGTCAATCGCCTATCGGTAGCAATGGTTGCTTCATTGCTTTTGCACGGACTTGTACTTTTGGGCATAACTTTTGAATTCCCTCAGCCCAGGCCAGATAAAATCGCCTCATCGCTGGAAGTTGTGCTGGTTAACAATAAAACTTTAACAAAACCCACTAAAACTGAACTCCTTGCACAAGATAATCTGGATGGTGGTGGCAACACGGAAAATAATCGTCGTGCAAAAACACCCTTGCCCGTCTTACCCAGAAGCAAGCCACTAACTGATAACATTGCCGCGCAACAAAAAGTCGAGCAATTAGAGCAGGAAGCCAAACGGCTAATGACTGCTGTTGATAACAAGCAACAAGCTCAAACGCTCGATACCCACGAGAGCGAAGCTGAAAATAAGGAAATTGCCATTGATGCCACTCACCTATTGCTCCGCAGTCTGGATATTGCAAGATTGCGAGCACAGGTTGATCAGGATCATGATGATTATCAGAAACGCCCCAAAAGAAAATTTGTCGGAGCGCGTACCAGAGAATATCGCTTTGCCCGCTATGTTGAAGATTGGCGTATTAAAGTTGAACGCATCGGTAACTTGAATTACCCCGAAGCCGCCAGGAAAGACAAACTGTATGGAAACTTACAACTCACAGTCAGCATTCGGGCAGACGGTAGTCTTGAATCGATTGAAATCAATCGTTCATCCGGAGAAAGAATTCTCGATGAAGCTGCCATCAAGATTGTGAAGCTTGCCGGCCAAAACGGATTTGCCCCTTTTCCACCGGATATCAGGCAAGACACTGATATTTTGCATATAACCCGCACTTGGGTATTTGCACCCTCCGATATGCTATTGAGTCAATAGTCTCCCTCAGAATGAAATCAGTTTTTGAACTTAACCATTAACCACAGACACTTCTACTCATGCTTGATTCTTATGCAGTGGTTGGCAACCCGATTTCACATAGCAAATCTCCCTTTATCCATGCTGCCTTTGCCCACCAAACCCATCAGTCCATGCAATATACTGCGATCCTGGCTCCATTGGATGGCTTCCAAGCAACCGTTGCAGATTTCCGCCAGCAGGGCGGCAAGGGATTGAATGTGACTGTGCCGTTCAAATTGGATGCTTTCCAGCTAGCAACGCGCTTAACTGACCGTGCATCCATCGCTCAGTCAGTCAATACGCTTAAATTTGAAAATGATGAAATGCTGGGCGATAACACGGATGGCGCGGGCTTAGTGCGTGACATCGAAGCGAACTTGGAAATTCCCATTGCAACCAAACGTATACTGTTGATGGGTGCAGGCGGTGCCGCACGGGGAGTCATCCTGCCACTGCTGCAGAAAAAACCTTCCCTGCTGGCGATCGCTAACCGTACACCGCATAAAGCGGAAGCCTTGAGACAACAGTTTATTTCTTACGGCAATATTGTTGCGGGTAATTTCGTGCGTTTTTCGAATGAACAATTTGACATCATTATCAATGCAACTTCCGCCAGCCTGCAGGATGCGCTCCCTGAGTTATCAGCCAGTGTTTTTGCGCACGCTACACTTGCCTACGACATGATGTATGGCCATGAACCCACCCGCTTTCTCAAATTCGCGCAATTAAATGGTGTGTGCCAGCTGGCTGATGGAATCGGCATGCTGGTTGAGCAAGCCGCTGAATCGTTTTTCTTATGGCGTGGCATCAGACCCCAAACAAAACCAGTAATTGCAATGTTAAAATCACAGCTTTGAATTCATTTTAGATTAACAGGCACTTTTTCACCGCAAGCCATCGTTATCACCTTTATTGACGTCAATAAGACTGGTGCAGAAATTCCCAATCGGCTGTAAGTAATTTTGTCACCCCTTCAATAATCCTGTGGTACTGGTATAGTGCGAAAGACTATACTTCTCGGTCATGCCTCCGCAAACTGTTTAGCGTAAGACAACACTGAACTTACTGAGAATACTACAAACTTCTTTGCTATTGACCCGTAATGACCGAAACTCATAACCACGACGATGAAAATTCACCGTCCCCGCTGCAACAAGTAATTTACTTATTACGCAAATACAGACTGGTTGAAGGTTTGGTCAATTTGGAGGATAACCCAGACCAATCCCTCGCAGGCTCTTCTGTACAAGCACAGAATCTGGCAGAACTGCAACATCTTCTGGATCAACTTCATCCCGCTGATATTGCTCATATCCTGGAAGCTTTGCCGCTGGAAGACCGGCTTTTTATCTGGAGCTTAGTAAAAGCTGAACATGATGGTGAAGTTTTACTGGAGGCTTCGGATGCGGTGCGCGCAACCTTAATCACCGACATGGGCACCCAGGAGCTAATCGCTGCAACGGAATATCTGAATACTGATGAAATTGCTGATCTTGCACCTGATTTGCCGCAGGATGTCATTGATGATGTTTTTCGATCCTTACCTATCACAGAACGTGAGCAGCTGCGCGCAGCCATGTCGTACCCTGAGGATTCAGTGGGGGCGTTAATGGATTTTGACGTCATCACTATCCGTGAAGATGTCCGGCTAGAAGTGGTTCTACGCTACTTGCGCCGGCTGGAAGAAATGCCGGACCACACCGATCAATTGTTTGTGGTGGACAGAAATGAGCACTTGAAAGGCGTATTATTGATCAGCCGGCTATTGGTCAGTGATCCTGATACGCTGGTTGCTGAAGTGATGGTCAAAGAAATGATCAAATTGCATCCGGATGATGTCGCGCAACAGGCGGCAAATGCATTTGAACGCTATAACTTGGTCTCAGCATCGGTAGTGGATGATAGCGACAAATTACTGGGCCGCGTCACTGTCGACACTGTTATCGATTTCATTCGCGATAAAGCAGAAAATGAGGCGCTGAATCTGGCGGGCTTGAGCGAAGAGGAAGATCTCTTCGCTCCCGTCTTAAAAAGCGTTAAAAACCGCTGGGTTTGGCTGGCTATCAATCTGGTCACCGCTTTTATCGCATCGCGTGTCATAGGCATGTTTGAAGACTCCATTGAAAAACTGGTCGCGCTCGCGGCACTCATGCCGATCATTGCCGGTATCGGTGGTAACTCAGGCAATCAAACCATCACCATGATCGTTCGCGCGTTGGCGCTGGATCAAATCAACACCAGCAGCGCGAGTAATCTAATTGCCAAAGAAATAGGTGTCAGTGCGGTCAATGGCCTATTATGGGGAGCAGTGGTCGGACTGTTTACTTATGCAATTTATCAGAATGCAGAACTGGGTCTGGTCATGACCTTAGCACTCATGCTGAATCTACTGCTAGCGGCACTTTTAGGCGTGCTGATACCACTGACATTGCGTAAATTCGGACGCGATCCTGCGCTCGGTTCCAGTGTAATCATTACCGCTGTGACAGATAGCGGTGGATTCTTTATCTTTCTGAGCCTGGCGACTATTTTCTTGTTGTAAGTCAGCAGAATAATCAGGAAAACTGGGATCTGGTAATAAAAAACCTGCAGAGCGCGCTTTCTTTAAACATTCTGCAGGCTAAAAAATCTTAAAAAGAATATGTTGTTAATAGTTACTTAGAGACATCCATTTTTCTGCGACGTAGTGTAAAGCTTACCCATATTAACCCTATCAACAGCATCACATACGCTTCTGGTTCTGGAACTGGACTAACATTCAAGTTTGTAAATACAAAAACTTCATCGTCGTAATCAAAATCACCACCCCGACGCAAATCTTCAAATCCTACCAATGTACCTGATGGAATGTTATGAGAAGTATCTCCCGAAAATGAAGTAGAATACACATGATTTATTCCCTTATCCGTATTGAGCGACATGTCGGAGTACCAGGTATTCCCTGTGGTGAGAACATTCAATTGAAATGTAAGCACGTCCCCAGCATTCACAAACCCAAGGTTAACAAAATCCCCGATGCTGGAGGTATGATTGTTTAAAACTCCGGCAGAGGTTTCTGGCGTTACCACACCATTCACCAGCAATGATAATGTATTAGTGTAACCTGCTGATGAGCCATAGAAATAAGCGTTAATCTGCCCTGATGACGTGGCTGTAAAGGTATAAAGATCTATATTCTCCTCTCCAGAGTTTTGATATGAAATAGTATCTGATTTTGCATTTGATATGGATAAAAGACCAAACCACAAAACGACACACATCATTATCCACTGCAAATAATTTTTCATCATTCAACTCCCCATATTAACCAATCTTCGTTTAATTACTGAATTATAAAAATACTCTAGGCATGCTACATACCCATACCCTTCATTAATAGAGAAATATGTCACGAAATCAGTAGAATGAATGTCACTATCCAGAAAGTACAAATATCCTAAGAGTCATATCTATCATCAAAGACTTGCCACGCGGAGAAATCTGATGCATCGCAAGAAAAGCTATTAATAAGCTTAAATTTCAGACACCAATGAAACCTTTACAACACCCGAAGTCATAAGATCGTCATGACACAATATCAACTTTTCGCCACCACACCGAAAGCAATGGAAGGCATTCTCGCCAGTGAAATCGAAGCACTTAGCGGGAAAAACGTGCAACAGAAAATGGCCGGTGTTGCTTTTCAAGGCGATCTGGCGATGGCCTACAAAGTCTGCTTATGGTCGCGCACCGCCAGCCGCATTCTCTTACTGCTAGGCAGCTTCACGGTTCAATCGCAACAGGATCTCTACGATGGCGTCCAGGGCATCGACTGGTCAGAACATCTGAACCCCGATGATAGCTTGGCGGTTTCGTTTAGCAGCAAAAACAACCCGGCGATCAACAATACCCATTTCGGTGCGCTCAAAGTAAAGGATGCCATCGTCGATCAAATGCGTGCCAAGTTCGGCATTCGTCCCGATATTGATACCGAGCGCCCCAGCATCCGCGTCAATGTGTATCTGCACAATGACACCGCACAGTTGAGCCTGGATTTGTCCGGCGAGAGCTCACATAAACGCGGTTACCGAGATATCAGCATCGCCGCGCCGATCAAGGAGAACCTGGCGGCAGCAATTTTGCTGCGCGCCGGCTGGCCAGAGATCGCCGCTCAAGGCGGTTCGCTGCTCGATCCGATGTGTGGCTCCGGCACGCTGCTGGTGGAAGGCGCGCTGATCGCCGCTGATATCGCACCCGGCTTGCAACGAGACTATTTCGGTTTTCTGGGCTGGAAGCAGCATAACACCGCACTCTGGCAAAGTATTCTGGATGAAGCTAGGCAGCGTCGCGAAATTGGCTTAACCAAGTTGCCGGTGATTATCGGTTTCGACCAGGATCGCCGCACCGTTTCTGCCGCGTTGCAGCACGTCGAAAGCGCCGGTTTGTCAGGCAAAATCCACATTGAAAAACGCGACATCGGCGGTGCCTTCGCCGCAGAAAGCTGGCCAAAAGGCTTGATTGTCTGCAATCCACCCTACGGCGAGCGGCTCGGCAATGAAGAACAAACCGCCGCACTGTACCGCCAATTCGGTGAAGTACTGAAACAGCGCTTTACGGGCTGGCAAGCGGCGATGATCATCGGCAATCCTGAACTGGGCTTTCGTTTGGGCATCCGCTCGCAAAAACCAATAACCTTGTTCAATGGTCCCTTGGAATGTAAGTTATTGCGTTTTACCATCGAAGAAAAAGCTTTCTTTGAACCGAAGGCAAAATCTGAGCGGGAACGCATCGAACAAATCAGCCGCCACGCCCGGGCCGAACAGCCCGACAATCAGAGTGAAATGTTCGCCAACCGTTTACGCAAGAATCTGAAAAAACTCTCCAAGTGGATCAAACAAAACCAAATACATTGCTACCGCTTATACGATGCCGATCTGCCGGAGTACGCCGTAGCCGTAGACGTTTATCAAGGCGAGCAGACTTGGGTCAGCGTGCAGGAGTATGAGCCACCGAAAACGATAGATCCCACCAAAGCCAATCAGCGGTTGGCCGGCGCATTAAGAGAAATAGCCAAAGTACTGACAATTCCCGGCGACCAGATATTTCTAAAAATACGTCGCAAGCAGAAAAACGCCGAGCAATATGAAAAACTGGGTAACGCCCGCCGCTTTCATGTTGTTGAAGAAGGTGGCTGTAAGTTCTGGGTGAATTTCGAGGATTATCTGGACACCGGGCTGTTTCTCGATCACCGACCGATGCGTTTGCTGATTCAGCAACAAGCCAAGGGCAAACGCTTCCTGAATTTATTCGCCTACACCGGCAGCGCAACGGTGCATGCGGCAATCGGCGGTGCGGCAGCCAGCGTCACAGTAGACATGTCCAATACTTATCTGGATTGGGCAAAACGAAATTTCGATCTCAACGGTATCCACGGTAATCATAAGCTGGTGCGCGCCAATTGTCTGCAATGGCTGACCGAACAGGCCCAAGCAAAACAAAAACCCCAGTTCGATCTGATCTTTCTCGATCCACCCACTTTCTCCAATTCCAAAAAAATGGATGAAGTCTTCGACGTTCAGCAAGACCACGTGCAACTGATCCGCAACGCCGCAGCCCTGATGGCACCTGGAGGAATAATGTATTTCTCGACTAACTTCCGCCGTTTCAAAATGAACAAGGAAGCATTGAGCGATTTGACCATTGAAGACATCAGCAATCAAATGATTCCTGAAGATTTTGCACGCGATGCCAGGATTCATTATTGCTGGAGAATTTCTCGATGAACGTCACACAGTTTTAAAAACGAACATCTAAAAATTCTACTGATTAAGAAAATAAAACAACCATGTCTTCTACGGATACACTGGACAGGCTTGGTCACAAAAATCTGCTGCGATTCGGGAGAACAAAATGACCGAATCCGTGTTAGAGGCTGAGCCGCTTGTTCGGCAGGGGTTTATTGAATGCTTTCACTGTTCCGCAATGGCTACTGTCTTGATTGCCGTTTCGATCCTCGATTTCGCCATTTACCTTCAGCATGGATTGTTCAATGCCGTGCCTAATGTTTTTTAATTTTCAGCAAGCTATTGAAATTTATTAACAAAAAATAAATTTACGGAATGGGGATATTAATCCCTATAAGTGCCTCTAAACCTATTCATTTCTGCTACATAAGAATAGCAAAAAGAAGAGTTTTATTAACCAAAGACATCAGGAGATTCATGAATGGATGGGCTTATATTGAAAGTCATTACTTGGGCAGAAGAGACTAACATTGTGAGAGGATCTGATTTAAAAACTGAAACAATAAAGTTAACAGCAGAATATGGTGAGCTGATAAGCTGCTTAAACAAAGATTCAGACTGCCGCGATGGGATAGGAAAGTGCATAATTCAAATGGTAATAATGTGCCGAATGCAGAATATTACTTTGAATGATTGCGTTACGAATACAAAAGAAATAACTGATAAGCGAATAATTAACCGTAGGTTCGTGATGATGACAGCAACTCAATACCTGGGAGGTTTAAATAAAAATATTTTAATGAAACAAAATATTAAAGAAAATATGGGTTATTTGTTTGTTTATCTGATTGCTTTAACTGAAGTTTTTAATTATTCCGTAAGGGATTGTCTTGAATTAGCTTATAACAATTTATTAGCAAAGAAAGGGATCATGTTTGATGGTTCCTTTATTGAAGAAACAGACGAGAAGTATCAAACTGCAGTGTCCATCCTGAAATCTAAGAAGACTGATGATTAGCAAGTTTTTTAGAACCGAAGAAAACAAAAAGCCTAGGAGTAAACCTAGGCTATTGTGAAATAGTTCAGACCGATCTGACAGTTATCCGATTTGACGAAGTCACTGCCAGTTCAAATTCAGCTATTCAGAATCACTGCTGTCCCTTTTTGCCAGCTCATCCCACGGCATATAATCACTTAGTTTTAGTTAGTTGATGTTGATAAGCGAGCTCTAATTGAGGCGAACAATCTTATCATTGATGCCCGGCATGCCCTGAACCGGCACTCTCCCTTCCAGGCTCTATTCTCGTTTCGTCATCTGACAAAAACCTTGCGCTGGAACATCAAGTGCTGAGTTAAATTTGCTAGAAAGATTCTGAAAGGCGATCCAGGCCGTAAGCTCCACTAGCTCATCTTCGGTAAAGGTTTTTTTCAAGCGATTTATAAGAACATCATCCACGCGACGACTGGAATCCGTTATGGCTTCGGCATAGGCAAGCGCGGCTCGCTCCCTCTCTGAAAAGGCAGAGTTGCTTTCGTAATTCTCAAGCGTGAGAATCATTTCCACCGAAACGCCATTTTTCTGAAGTGTCGAGGCGCTGATATCGGTGCAGAACGCGCAATGGTTCATTTGCGAAATACGGTTCGAAACCAAAGCACGCAACCGCGGACTCAATGGAGAGCTTCTTCGATCTAAGCAGCGAAAAAAAACTTGGAGACCATAGAGAAGTTTCGGAGAGCGCCCCCAAAACCACGCAGGCTCGAGTATCATCCCATATTTCAGTTTCTGCGCCCAAAAGATAAGACGAACCAACAACGGGTACTGCCTAACAGATCTTTTTGTAATTCTCGACATACGATAATGTTACACTTCCATTGCCAAATGTACTAACTTCTTCACAGATTCCGTTAATACTTCTAGCTCTCATCAATCAGATATCGTTCTGCCCGGGCGAAATGTATCGAGTTCATCCTTGCAACTGCGACCAGATGGTCAATAGCTTGAATCCTACCGCAGTCTGTCCTCTTGACCAGCATTATTCAAGATTGCACTTCATTTTTGAATCTGCCATTATAAAATTTGGATTTGTATTTTTCTATGTGTACCATTCTTGAATGAATAATAGTATTTCAATCTCTATTATTATATTAACCTAATGAATATTAATGAAATAATAAAAAATGAACGCAGGTAAAAAGATAAAAATATTATTTGTGTGTATGGGCAATATTTGTCGATCGCCGACAGCCGATGCGGTATTCAGGCATTTTGTCAAGGAAGCCGGATTTGATCATATGATTGATGTTGATTCAGCCGGGACGCACGCATATCACATTGGGGATCCACCAGATCACCGCGCGCAGCATACCGCGCTGCAACGCGGCTATAAAATGCATGATTTACGTGCTCGAGCAGTTCAACCCAAGGATTTTGAGGAATTTGACTACATTCTTGCCATGGATAAAGAAAATCTCACTTTACTGCAACAACGCAGCCCTCAACAGCATATCAGCAAGATTCAACTATTCATGCTGTATGGTAAGAATACTGATGTGGATATTGAGGTACCTGATCCCTACTTCGGCGGGCAGCAAGGCTTTGAAGTAGTGCTGGATATGGTCGAGGAAGCTAGCAAAGGTCTGCTGGCGCATCTTCGCAACAACAAAATAAAGGACGATTTCCAATGAAAACAAGAGCTGCTGTTGCGTGGAAAGCCGGTCAGCCGTTAACAATCGAACAGGTTGATCTGGAAGGGCCGAAGTCCGGCGAGGTATTGGTAGAAATCAAAGCCACCGGCATTTGCCATACGGATTATTACACGCTTTCAGGCGCTGACCCGGAAGGCTTGTTTCCTGCCATTCTCGGACACGAAGGCGCCGGTGTGGTAGTGGATATAGGTCCTAACGTAAAATCGCTGCGCAAAGGCGATCATGTCATTCCACTCTACACGCCAGAATGCCGCGAATGCAAATTCTGTCTTTCGAAAAAAACCAACTTGTGCCAAGCCATCCGCAGCACACAAGGACGCGGCGTGATGCCGGACAATACTTCGCGTTTCTCAATGGATGGAAAACCGCTGTTCCATTACATGGGTACGTCAACCTTCTCAAATCACACAGTGGTACCTGAAATCGCCTTGGCAAAAATTCGCGAAGACGCACCTTTTGATAAGGTTTGCTATATCGGCTGCGGCGTGACGACAGGCATCGGCGCAGTGATCTATACTGCCAAGGTTGAGGCCGGCGCCAACGTTGCGGTGTTTGGCCTGGGCGGAATTGGTTTGAATGTGATACAAAGCGCCCGGATGGTCGGTGCCGACAAAATTATCGGTATCGATATCAACCCGCAACGTGAAACCATGGCACGCAAATTCGGCATGACGCACTTCATCAATCCGAACGATGTGCCTAATATTGTTGATGCTGTCGTGCAATTGACCGATGGCGGCGCTGATTACAGTTTCGAATGCATCGGCAATACCAAAGTCATGCGACAAGCCCTGGAATGCACGCACAAAGGATGGGGACGCAGCATCATTATTGGGGTGGCCGAAGCCGGTGCTGAAATCAGTACCCGCCCTTTCCAACTGGTAACCGGCCGAAAATGGGAAGGCTCTGCTTTCGGGGGCGCACGTGGCCGTACCGATGTGCCTAAAATTGTCGACTGGTATATGGAAGGGAAAATCGACATTGATTCGCTGATCACCCATACGTTATCGCTGGATGACATCAATGAAGGCTTCCACTTGATGAAAACCGGTGAATCGATTCGTTCCGTCGTCATTTACTGATCAAATGCTAGAAACTCGTAGTCAGCATATTTGCTTTGACGGAATTCAAGGTTTTTACCAGCATCAGTCCGCAATTATCGGCTTACCGATGCGATTTTCGGTCTATCAACCGCCGCAGGCGCAAAACAAGCCGGTGCCTGTGGTGTTTTTCCTGGCCGGACTCACCTGCACCGAAGAAACTTTCATGATTAAAGCCGGTGCGCAGCGCTATGCCGCCGAATATGGATTGATGCTGGTATCCATGGATACCAGCCCGCGTCAGACCGGCATTCCAGGCGAAACTGATCATTGGGATTTCGGCGCCGGTGCCGGATTTTATCTGGATGCAATGCAAGCGCCGTGGTCAAAGTATTTCCGCATGGAAAGTTACGTCACGCATGAACTACGTAACATCATTGTAGATCAATTTCCCGCCGACCCAAACCGCATCGGTATTTCTGGTCATTCGATGGGCGGACATGGTGCCTTGACGCTGGCGCTGCGTTATCCTGATCTGTATCGCTCGGTCTCGGCGTTTGCGCCGATCTGCGCGCCAATGCAGTGCCCGTGGGGACAAAAGGCGTTTCGTAACTATTTGGGGGAAGATCAACAGAACTGGCAGCCATATGACGCTACTGCATTAATCAAAGATGGCCGCAGGGTGCCGGATATCCTGATCGATCAAGGCTTGAACGATCAATTTCTAACCGAACAACTGCATCCGCACCACTTGGAAAATGCCTGCGCCGCGACCGGCCAGAAGCTGACGTTGCGTTACCACCAGGACTACGATCATAGCTATTATTTCATCAGCACGTTTATCGGCGAACATTTGAAATATCATCGAGAGCA